>JAEVYV010000340.1 GCA_023392575.1 Bacteroidota bacterium
CTGCTCTTTTATAGCTGCTGCGGGCATCCCTCAGATCGCCGGTGGGCAAAAAGAAATCTCTTGTAAAGAGGTTTCCGTAGTCCGTTAAAATGATGTTCAACCCGGGGTTTATCGAACGGTGCTGAAAGGCATCATCCAAAATGACCACTTGGGTCTCGGGACGGTCGTGCAGCAATTGCGGAATGGCAACAATCCGCTCCTCGCCTACCGCTACCGGAATGTCGGGGAACTTCTGGTGAAACAGCATGGGCTCGTCGCCAATGTCCAGGGCCGTGGTTTGGTCCGTTGCCAAAGCATAGCCCTTGGTTTTGCGCTTGTATCCCCTGCTGAGCGTAGCCACTTTGTAGCGCTTTTTTAAATGAGCCACCAAAAATTCAACCATCGGCGACTTGCCGGTGCCGCCAACAGAAAGGTTTCCCACACAAATCAGCGGCAATCCAAAAGACGTAGAACGCAGGATTTTTTTATCATAAAGCCAATTGCGAAGCAAAACAATCAATCCATATAAAATGGAAAAAGGAAGAAGCAGAATGCGAAACGATTTGAGAAACCAATTAGAAAACATAGATCCGTTGCGGTGTGATACAAAGGTCTAAAGGTACGTCAAATTCGTCCCTGTCATCAATGGCTTTAAGGGGTTCAAAATACGATAACCCGATCTTCAGGCAATCCGTCCGGCAGGTTTTTAAATAACGGTCGTAAAAGCCCTTTCCATAACCCACCCGGTAGCCTTGCGCATCAAAAGCCAGCAGCGGAACAATAACTATGTCCAACAGGGCGGGTTCCACGGCTTCGTTGTCCAAAGGCTCAGGGATGTTGTATGGATTGGCTTCAAAAATGCTATCGGCGTGACAGGCAATTGCCTGTAGGGTGGTATTTTGAAGATTGGTTTTGGGATAACAAATGTTCAGGCCGGGATTTTTAAAATGCAGGTGGTCCGTAATCAAAAAGGTGTCTGGTTCGTTATTTTCTTCAATCGGATAAAAACTCAAAACATAATCGACAAAAGGCAGCTCAATGGTTTGAAACCGGATCAGCAGCAGATCGTCCCATTTCATTTTATCCGTTGCCGAAATCCCATCCCTTTTTTTGCGAAACAAATCCCGGATCTCTTTTTTCAGCATGCTATTCTTTGATTTCGTTGACGAAAATGGAAAAGATCGTAGTGCCGTAATTGCGGGCGGACCGGAAAAACGGAGTCTCCTCGTAGTTGTTTCGCGGGGTATGTTCCAGCACAAACCATCCGTTTTCTTTCAGCAACCCTTTTTCAAAAACAAGCCGGGGCAAATCATCGATGGTTTGCAGGGCATACGGCGGACCGGCAAAAATAAAATCGAATTTCTCGGTGCATTGCTCGATAAAGCGAAACACATCGGACTTGATGACCTTGAAATTTTCCAGGCCCAGACTTTCCGATGTTTTTTTGATAAAGGAAAACATCTGGTTGTCTTTTTCAACCACCGTCAGGTCGGGCACCCCCCTAGACGCCAGTTCGTAGCTGATGCTTCCGGTGCCGCCAAAAAGATCCAGGGTTTTGAGCTCCTCAAAATCAAGGTTATTTTGCAAAACATTAAACAGGCCTTCCTTGGCAATATCGGTTGTAGGCCGGGTATAGGGCATTTTTGACGGAGGACTGATTCTGCGACCACCCAGGTCGCCACTTATGATACGCATGCCGCAAGATTGTAGGTTGAGGTAAAAAAGTGCCGGGGGTATTCGTTCGGTGCCAGGGAAAGCGCTGTGGGCTGTGCAAAATGAAGGTTGCCAAAATAATGGTACAGTTCACCATAAAGGGCCGACGCTTCTTCCACCAAACCCGAAAGCACCAACGGCACAACAGCAGGATCCAACGACAGCTCAACGCCGATTTTCAATAAATAATAAACCACATCCAGCGGTGTTTTATATGCATAGGTTTGGGCCAGGTGCACATGGCCTTCTTTTTTAACCAGTACCCTGAAATAACGGGTGGTAAAATGAACGAACACCTGGTGGCCGGCTCCAGCGCCGCTATGAGTTTTTAATGCCGCTGTATGGGCATGCAAAAACCGGGCTTCGGGATATTGGGCCCTAATGGATTCAAAGACGGGAGCCGGTATGGCATAGGCGTTCACCATCTGCCATTCGTTGATGGTATCGTAGAGGTACTGCTGCGCGGGCCGATCATAAACCACATCCAGCAAGGAATCGCTTTGCTGGGCATATTTCAACGGCGTGAGCAAAGAAAATGGGTAGGCGGCGCAAACCCATACCTCCTCAAACTCTTGGCCGGCAATTTCCTCTGATAGAGATTGGAAATTTGCCTCCGGCGCCCATTCGTCCAGTTCAAAATATTTGAGTTCCGCCACCGTATTTGATGCCTTATCAAAAAACGCATAGCCGCCATGATCCAGCCCTAACTCCAGCAATAAAGTGCGGGCTGTATGGGGCTGCTGGTCTGCTTGTATATGAAAGAGGGGTTTCAATTTTTTATTTTTTGCAAAGTACGTATTTCGCAAAGATGATCTGTACAGAAAAAATTGTTTCAGTAGCTTGCGGTTCTTTTTTGTTATGGCCGAAAAGCTGCAAGTTGACATCTCCTACAGGCAAATTTTAAAGATCGCCCTGCCCATTGGGCTTGCCCTGCTGGTGCCGCAATTCAATTTTATCATCAACAATGTTTTTCTGGGCCACTTGAGCGAAGAAGCCCTGGCCACCGCCAGCATCACCGGGGTGTATTATTTAATCTTTGCCGGCATTGGTTTTGGATTGAACAACGGCTTGCAGTCCCTGATCTCCAGGCGGGCCGGCGAAAACCGGCCCGAAGAAATTGGCAAGATCTTTAACCAGGGGGTGCTTATTTCTTTTGCCATTGCGGCATTTGGTATTTTATTCACCTGGTTTGTTGCCCCGGCTATTTTCCGGGCCTCCATCCATTCCGAACAGGTGTATCAGGATGTTGTTCGTTTTCTGCGGATCCGGATTTTTGGATTGCTTTTTTTGTATATCTACCAAATGCGTAATGCGCTTTTGGTAGGCATTAACCAAAGCCGGTTGCTGGTGCTCGGCACTTTGGCCGAAGCCGTGGCCAACGTGGTTTTTGATTATGCTTTGATCTTTGGGCATTTTGGCTTGCCCCGCATGGGTTTTGACGGAGCGGCGGTGGCTTCCGTCACCGCTGAGTTTATTGGAATGTTCGTCATTTTTCTGGTAATCCGCTCCCGGGGCATTAGCCAACGTTTTTCTTTGTTTCAAAACTTCAGCTTCGACAAATACTATGTCAAGCTGATCCTGGGCATTTCCGGCCCGCTGGCCTTTCAACACGCCATCAGTATTGTTAGCTGGTTTTTCTTTTACATCCTGGTGGAACACCACGGGCAAACCAGCCTGGCCGTGTCCAACACCATGCGCAACATCTTTGGCTTTTTTGGTTCTTTTATCTGGGCTTTTTCTTCCACCACCAACTCTATGGTCAGCAATGTTATCGGGCAGGGAAAAAAGGACGCCGTGATGGGCTTGATCACCAAGATCATGTTTATGAGTTCTGCCGTGGCCTTGGTGGTTTGTCTTTTTCTCAACCTGTTTCCCCGCGCCTTTTTGTCGATTTACGGGCAGGGTGAAGGTTTTATCGAACTGGGCGTACCGGTTTTGCGGGTGGTGGCCCTGGCCATGCTGTTCATGTCGGTGGGAACGATCTGGCTGAATGCCGTAACGGGCACCGGCAACGGCAAAATGACCTTTATTATTGAACTGGTCGCCATCTCACTTTATTGCATTTATGTGTACGTGGTGCTGGAGCTGCAAAAACTTTCCATCGTGTGGGGATGGATGTCGGAATTGCTGTACTGGACCGCTTTGTTTTCCCTTTCCTTTGCCTATATCAAAAGCAAACGGTGGTACAAAACCGTTATTTAAACTCCTTGCTGTAGCTAACCCCCACCGAACCGGTGAACCCGCTTATGGGCGGATTTAATTTTCGGATGGAAATGGTCAGCTTTTCAATCCGGGGGAATTTTTCCTGCAGCCTGTCGGCTATTTGCATGGCACAGGTTTCCAGCAGCTCTTTTCTTTGGCTGAATTCTTCCTGCACAATGCGGAATGCCTCTACATAATTAACCGTCTGGTCAATGGAAGAAACGGTTTTTTCCGGCGCCTGATGAACGACCGAAACATCCACCTCAAATTCATTACCCACCAGGGCTTCTTCCGGGTACAAGCCATGCCCGGCAAAAAAACGCAGGCCCCTAAGTTCTATGGTAAAATGTGCGGCCAAACAGTGTCTGATTTAAGGAAAGGATTGCGGGCCCGACTTTACGTTGGTTACCCGCAATCAGCCTTTATTAATGAATTCCTTTTTCCGATAAATACCTTTCGGCATCCAGTGCGGCCATGCAACCACTGCCGGCAGCAGTAACCGCCTGGCGGTAAATTTTATCCTGCACGTCTCCGGCTGCAAACACGCCTTCTACGGTGGTTTTTGCAGTACCGGGAGTAGTTTTGATGTACCCGGCTTCGTCCATATCCAGCCAGCCTTTAAAGATTTCTGAATTGGGGTTGTGGCCAATGGCCACAAAAAAACCTTTGACCGGAATTTCTGTCGTTTCACCGGAACGGTTGTTTTTAATGCGAACGGCTTCGACGTTTTTATCGCCCAGAATTTCGTCTGTTTCTGAGTTCCAGTATATTTTGATGTTGGGGGTCGCTTTTACCCGCTCCTGCATGACCTTGCTGGCCCGCATTTCATCCCGGCGGACGATCATGTGCACCGTAGCACAAAGCTTGGACAGGTACAAGGCTTCTTCCGCAGCCGTGTCGCCGGCACCCACAATGGCTACTTCTTTTCCCTTAAAGAAAAATCCGTCGCAAACGGCGCAGGCGCTAACGCCGTATCCGTTCAGCCGCTGTTCGCTTTCAATACCCAACCACTTGGCCGAAGCCCCGGTGGCAATGATTACCGAATGGGCTTCTATTAATTTTTCTTCATCGATCCACACTTTATAGGGCTGCGCAGAAAAGTCGACCTTGGTCGCCAGTCCGTACCGGATGTCGGCCCCCATTCGGCTGGCTTGCTTTTCAAACTGAATCATCATTTCCGGACCTTGAATGCCTTCGGGAAAGCCGGGATAGTTTTCCACGTCGGTGGTTATGGTTAGCTGTCCGCCGGGTTGAATACCTTGGTATAAAACCGGTTTTAGGTTTGCCCTTGCTGCATAAACCGCCGCCGTATAGCCGGCCGGTCCCGATCCAATAATTAATACATTTACTTTTTCTATCTGATTATTCTCCATATTCATAGATGTGCTTGGCCTGCGAAAATAGAGGGAATTAGGTTAAGAGCTTGTTTAAGAAATTCACTTACTGTGGAATAACCAATGTTCGGTACTGGGATGCATAACCGCCAAAATAGCCCAAAGCCCCGTTGCTGACATTACTCAACACCTTTGTTGGCGTTGAAAATGGATTTCCTATGGAAGCATAAGAAAATTCCATGGTGCGCCAAAAATCATAAGTGGCTTTATCAATATTGCTTAGCTTAAACGTAACCGTATCGCCGCGGCTGAAGAAATCATCGTCACGGTTTGTCAGGTTCCGGTCCACTCCGGGCTGTATTTGTAGTTCGTAGGTGGTGCCATCCACAAACAAATCGTCAAAAGTAGAGTTCAGCGGCGGATAAAAGGGCCCGTTATTGATTTTGGTAAAGTAACGGATGTAATCGCCAAATCCGGGCGGGTCGGTAGCCCTCAGCATCACAACCACTTTGGTTGGATTACTGTCCGGAGCGGGTTTGAACCAAAGTGAATCGATCTTTTTTGTAATGCGGGGGATGGTTGTTGCCGCGGTGTACTCCTCACCTCCGGCCACAATGCGCAAAGTGTATGGATGATTCAGCTCACCCACAAAAGCCGTAGCCAGGTTGCCGGAATCAATCGAATAATAAGAAAACGACACATCGCTGCCCACCGGGAAAGTGTATTCTTTTAGTTTATGGGTCAGGGTACCGTTGGAAATATAGACTTCGGCATTGTGCACAAAACTTTGCGCCAATAAATCGGCGCTGATCTTTGAAAAATAGCCAACCGACCGGGTTAAAATGACCACTGGCGCCTGGTTGTTTTCTATTTGGGCTTCCACCACCAGTTTGGGCTCGGCCTTGTCCAGCTTAAAATTGATGTCTTTTTCGCAGGCCGTTACAAACAGGGCCAGCACGAAGAGTGGCAACAAAGTCCATTTCATAAACAAGGGGCAAAAGTACAAAAAGAAACAGCCCTGATCTGCGAAGCGACCAAGGCTGTTATAAACCCATCAATTTGCTATTTTAAGTTATCTGTTACAACTACAGATAACAATATATCTTCTATCCCAAATAAGCTTTCAACGCATTGCTGTAGCGGGCTTTTTGCAAACGCTTGATGGCCCTTTCTTTGATCTGACGAATTCTTTCCTTGGTCAGGTCGTATTTCTGGCCAATTTGCTCAATGGTGGTGCCGTTCTCTCCGTCAAGACCAAAATAAGCATTAACAATCTCAGCCTCTCTTGGAGACAGAGACTTTAAAACACGGCGGATTTCGTTTCTCAACGAATCCTTCATGACATCATCATCCGTATCGTCGCCGCCCTCCAGCAAATCGCCCATGGCCACGTCTTCGGCCTCGTGTACCGGAGCATCTAAAGAGGTATGACGGGTGTTGCTTTGGAAAATATTATTAATTTCCGTTTCGCTCATTTCCAGGATGTCGGCCAGTTCTTCCGTGCTTGGCTCCCTTTCGTGCTCCTGCTCAAATGCCATGTAAGCTTTGTTGGCCTTATTGTAAGTTCCAATTTTATTTTGGGGCAAGCGAACCAAACGCCCCTGCTCGGCCAAAGCCTGTAAAATGGACTGGCGGATCCACCAAACGGCGTAGGAAATGAATTTAAACCCCTTGGTTTCATCAAACCGCTGGGCGGCTTTGATCAAGCCCAGGTTGCCTTCGTTGATCAAATCACTTAATGATAAACCCTGGTGCTGATATTGCTTAGCCACAGATACCACGAAACGCAGGTTGGCCTGAACCAGTTTGTCCAACGCCCTTTGGTCTCCCATCTTGATGCGCTGGGCCAGGGTGGTTTCCTCTTCCGGAGTGATCATTGGAATTTTTGAAATCTCCTGAAGATATTTCTCCACCGCTTGCGAGTCCCTGTTTGTGATCTGGGTAGCAATCTTGAGTTGCCTCATAAAATAAATCCTTAGTTATTAAAATGAATAATATAAACTTGACACTTGATTTTCACAGAAAGTTGCAAAAGGATCGTTAATCCGTCCGAGACTGCCTGCAAAGGTAAGTTTCAATCACTAAACCTCATAGAGATTTTAGACATATTCTTATCTACAAAAACTATACTACACCGTTTTTTACAAAACAATGACTGGTTAAGCTTTTCAAAAGATTGGGCCAGGGCGATCCGCCAACTTATTCACATTTTTTGCGGGCTGGTACGATATTTATAACGAAGCAGAAACCAAAGGACCACTCCGGTAATGACCAGTCCTGTTGAGATCACTTCGGCCTGTGTGGGGTGAAATCCAAAAAAATCGAGACGGTTGTTGACCCGGATTTTTTCTATAAAAAAGCGTTCCAGGCCATTTAAAATCAGGTAGAGGCAAAACAATGTTCCGGCCGGTTGTACCTTTTTTCGCACAGCCCAAAGCAAAAGAAACAATAAGGCACAGGCCAGGGTTTCGTAAAAAGCCGTAGGGAAAACCGGTATGGGAAGCTGATGGCAATAACGCTCATTGCAGCCGCTGATGGGAACGCCGGTCTCGTTTACATTGTGCGGGTAGTTATAGGCAAAGAACCAGTTTGGTAAAAAACCCAAAGCGGCCGGTTTTTGAAAACTGGCGTGGTGAACCTCGTTTAAATCGGTGTAATGGGTTGCAAAAAAGCCGGCATGCGCCTGAACCGAATCGCGAAAATCGGTTGGGGCCGCCAGAACAATTTCGTTGGACGCGTCAAGTTTATAAGCACTGTTGTAAATCCCCCAGTCCCCATCCCCCGCCACCTGGCAGCCAATACGGCCTATGGCATAGGCAATCATCAGAGAAGGCGCTATGGCATCGGCCAGGTGCCGTACCGAAAACTTATTTTTACGGGCATACCAGATAATGGCTAGTGTGGCACAGATCAAGCCGCCATAAAACGTAAGGCCGCCGCCGGAAAAAATATAATCGGCTGGTCTTTTCAGAAAATCGGACCAGTTTTCGAAAATGTCAAAAAGCTTGGCCCCCAGCAAGCCCACTACCAGGGCAATAATGGTCAGTTCCCCAACACGGTCATGCGGCCAAATCCGAACAGTTCTTTCTTCGGGTTTGGCCAGCTGCCTCTTTTTTCCCTCCCGCCACTTGAGCCAGGCAAACAACAACCCAACCACCAGGCCAATAGGCAGGCTACCGGCTCCGGAAAAAATATAGGCCTGGGTATCCTGGGTGGCTTCGGGTCCCAGGAAAAAAAGAGCAATAATTTTATATCCCAGAATAAATCCCAGAATAAAATTTAGCAATATTTCGGTAGCCGATGCGGGCTTACCCACAACGATCTTTGATTCGGTTGGCTGAAACAGTCCCAGCCTGCTTTTTCTTTTCAATTCATGGGCTAACAGCGCAGCAGCCACTAAAAAGGAGATCGCTACAAAAAAGCCAAAAGAATTGATAAAGCGCAGGGCGCCAATTTTGACGCCAAACAAGTCTTTAAAAACGTAATACAGGTTGGGATACATAAATAGGACAGGTAATGAACCGCAATGTTAGGGTAAAATCGGTAAGAAATAAAAGCCTCCCGCTGGGGAGGCTTTTGGTTGGGAAAACTTATGTTTAATTACAATACTCGTTAAAGGCATGAATCAGGTTGCTGGCAATCATTTGCGCCGAACGACCTTCGATTTGATGGCGCTCAATAAAATGCACCAATTGACCATCCTTAAACAAGGCCACCGCAGGCGAGGATGGCGGATAAGGCATCATGTGCTGCCGTAAGGTTTGCACCGCTTCCATGTCAAAACCGGCGAAGCTGGTCATCAAAAAATCGGGTTTTTTGTCCGAATTGGCAACAGCCATCAATACACCGGGACGGGCCGTACCGGCCGAGCAACCACATACGGAATTGATCATCACCAATGTGGTTCCCTTTTGTTTCAGCTGTTCCTCTACGTCATTTTTTGTCAACAACTCTTTGAACCCATTATCGGTTAATTCCTCTTTCATGGGTTGTACTATTTCTACTGGATACATTTTAAAAAATTTTCTGCAAAGTTAAGGGACTAAGCTTGACTTTGCAGCATGACCAGCATTCAAAATGTCATACAAAAATCATTTAAAATGCAGTTCTGTCAGGCGCCTGCCCGGTTTTTGCCAATGGAACAGACTTTGACAACTATTTGTTGTTCTAAAACAAATGGCTTAACAAAAATATTTACCATGACACTTGTACGTTTTAAAAACAATTCGCCTGCATCTTTTAACAATTTTCTGGATGACTTTTTCCCTGCAAGACCGTCTTTATTTCGGAATGATTTCGGAGTTACCGGGAGCCGCCAAACCGCTCCGGTAAATATTGCAGAAAACGAAAAAGAGTACATCCTGGAATTGGTAGCTCCGGGCTTTGAAAAAGAAGATTTTAAAATTGATTTGGAACAAGGCACACTAACGATAGCAGCCGACAGAAAAAACAAGGAGAAAAGCGCAGAAGAAAAAAGCATCAGACGCGAGTACCACTACCAATCATTCAAACGCTCTTTTACAATTGATGAACAAATTGATGATGCCCATATCTCTGCAAAATATGTTAATGGCGTTTTGACGTTAAACCTTCCGAAGAAGGCCACAGTCAAAGAAGCAGCAAAACAAATCAGTATACAATAATTCTATAAGAATTTTTCTCATAAGCAGTTGGTTTTGGTTTATAACCCTCCGTTTCCACGGAGGGTTTTCCATTATTGTTTAATATTGCAATCCGTAAAGCTATATCCCGTTGCACATGAAGAATTTGATCGCCTTATTTTTATGCCTTTTTTGCTTGTCTGGTTTTTCCAATGCCCAGGATACGACCACGTTTCCCCGCCGGGACACGCTGTACGTTCTCTATCCAGATACTACGGTGCATGAAGTTCCCGCCGATACGGTTTTGCGCATCACCGACCTCAACCCTTTTATTACCCTGCACGTTGATTCAACTTTAAGCTATCAAATGCAGATCAATAAAAATCCGGCAAACTATTTTTGGTATTTGCGAAACGCCCCTGTAGGCTTGCGCATACAAAAGGACAATGGCCTCATCAGCTTCAAAGC
>JAEVYV010000072.1 GCA_023392575.1 Bacteroidota bacterium
CATCTCCACGGCATGCTTGTCAATCAGGGGCCCTACGTGATTTTTTTCGTCCAGGGGATCTCCAATGCGTAACTGTTTGTAGGCTTTTACCAGCTTCTCCCTAAAGCTTTCGTAAACGTCTTCGTGAATAATCAACCGGCGGGTGGTGGTGCAACGCTGCCCGGCAGTGCCTACGGCGCCAAATACGCAGCCGATCAGGGCCATATCCAGATCAGCCTCTTTGGAAATAATGATGGCGTTGTTTCCACCCAGTTCCAGCAGCGACCGGCCCAGCCGGGCGCCAACAGCGGCTCCAACGGCTTTTCCCATTCTGGTAGAGCCGGTAGCCGACACTAAAGGAATCCTTGGGTCGTGGGCGATTTTTTCACCTAAATCCCTTTCGCCAATGACCAGGCAACTTACCCCTTCGGGAACATTATTTTTCCGGAATACGTCTGCAATGATGTTTTGACAGGCAATACTGCAAAGCGGTGTTTTTTCCGAAGGCTTCCAAATGCATACATCGCCGCAAACCCATGCCAACATGGTGTTCCAGCTCCACACCGCAACCGGGAAGTTAAAGGCGGTGATCACGCCCACAATGCCCAGGGGATGCCACTGTTCGTACATCCGGTGACCGGGGCGTTCGCTGTGCATGGTCAATCCATGCAATTGCCGGGAAAGACCCACGGCAAAATCGCAGATATCGATCATTTCCTGTACTTCGCCATAACCTTCCTGCAGGCTTTTGCCCATTTCGTACGAAACCAGCTTCCCCAAAGCCTCTTTGTTTTTCCGCAAAGCCTCTGCCACCTGGCGCACAATATCGCCGCGTTTGGGAGCCGGCCACATGCGCCAGTCCAAAAATGCTTTTTGTGCCGCTGCTACGGCCTGTTCGTACGACTGGTCGTCGGCGCAAACCACATCGGCAATTTTTTTCCCATCCACAGGAGAGTAGGAGCTTATTGTTTTTCCATTGGCCTTGATCCATTGGGTTCCGGTGGAGGTTCCGTTGTTTTGCCCGGCAATCCCTAATTGTTGCAATATATCCTGCATGATTTTATTTATTTTGATAAAGATATCTTGATTCCACCCATAAACCATCTTCTGGGCATTTGAGCGCCCAAAAGGTCGGTGTAATTTTTGTCAAATAAATTGTCCACCTGTACAAAAGCACTGAGCTTGTCCTGCTTTAAAAAACCTTCGGCCTTTGCGTTGAAAACAAAATAATCCCTGGACACCTTGGCCACTTCAACAGGCGCGGCGGCCTGTGGTTGGCGGTCTTTGTACAAGCCGTTCAGCGCCAAAGCAAACCATTTATTCCGGTATTGCACGTTAAAATTGGTCAAATACCGGGCATGTGAGGAAATGTAAAAAGAAGGGACGGCATCGCTGCTTTCGCTCTTGAGCCATACAAAACCAACCGTCGCCCACAACTGCTGTCGGGCGCCCAGGTCTTTTGTGAATTGCACATCGGTTTCCACACCGGTGGTATTGACTTCAGAGATGTTCCGGGCAAGCGCATAACTGCCTGTAGGCGACAGGTTTTCTTTGCGGGGCATGTCGTTGTAAGAAGTCACTACGTAATCAATCAGCTTAGTGTGAAAGCGCTGGAAGAAGGTGGTGGAAAATTTAAAACCGGAAAGGACAAAGAGGTCGGCGCCTGCTTCGTAACTAAAGGAGCGTTCTGCCTCCAGATCCGGATTTCCGATCCGGCCGCTGGTCACCAATGTTTTGTTGTAATTATTGAACCGCTCGGTAAAATCTGCATCGCGAATGGTTTTGCCGGCGCTACCCCTTAACTGCCACTGGCTGCCCCGGTAGGAAAGATTTACCTGCGGAACAAATTCCCACCCCGATCTTTCGTTCCATTCCACGCGGGCTGCCGGCGATACAAAAAACTTTTCGCCCAGTTGCTGGTTGAAAACCGCGAAGGCCGCCGCCTGGTCCAGGTTGTGGTGCCCTCTGTCGTTGGAGCCAATTTTTTTGTTGATGAATTGCATGCCCGAAACAATCGTTGTGCGGGGCTGAACCTTCCATTCATCGGTCAGCAAAGCCTGGAACAGATCGCTTTTGCTTTGGTTGGGAACCGAAGCGGAGTTGAACGCATAGCGATCGTCCAGCTTTTTGTAGCCCACGTTCAGCCGCGTGATGTTTTTTGCAGTATTGTGGGTCATTTGCAATTGATTCCAAAACGTTTTTACCTGCTCGTCCGCAGTGTCGGATACAAACGTTGTAAAAAAGTTTTGCGCAGCAAACTTCCGGTCGTCATACGAAGACCGCAGCGCCAGTTGCCAGCGTTCGTTGAAAAAATGATTGAGGGAAACAGAACCTGTGTGGTTGTGAAAAAAACCGTTTGTGCCTCTTTGGGGCTGCCCGGATGCGTTGTTGGTTAAAAATCCCACGCCAACAGAAGTTTTTCCGTTGCTGGTAAAACCTCCGGCGCCGGCGGTAAACAACCCGTATTGCCCCGCGGTAATTTGTGCGGCGGCATTCGATTTTTGCACGCCCTGTTTGGCCGCAAAGGTTTTGGTAATGATGTGAATAACACCGCCCACCGCTTCGGAGCCATATACCGAAGAAGAAGCGCCTTTTAAAACTTCGATGCGCTCAATTTCTGATGGGGCAATGGGAATATAACTTGTAAAGTGGCCGGTGTTGGGATCGTTCAGGCGCAGCCCATCCAGGATGACCAGCACCTGTTGAAACGTTCCACCCCGTAGCACAATATCGCTTTGCGAGCCCATGGGGCCACGGGCCTGAACTTCTATGCCGGGCAAATACCGGAGCAACTCGTCAACTGAATGAACCGGAAGGCTGTTGAACTTCTCGCCCTTGATGATGAAAAGATTTCTGCCGGTTTTGGAGGCTCGTTCCGGCGTCAGCGACGCGGTTATGGTTACGGGGTCAAGATCCTGCAGGTTTTGTTTTTCAGAGGTGGTTACTTCCTGAGCATGCAACTGAAAGCCATGTAAAAAAAACAAACAAACAACGCCACGTGTAATCGGGTTTCTCATATCCTTTTTTTAATTGGGCGCAAAAATAGGATACTGAGGGAAAGGATCATCAATAAGATTCCGCATCGCTGGGAAAGCTATTGGCCTTTACGTCTTCAATGTATTGTTGTACGGCTTTTGTTGCCAGTTCATGAATATTTAAATACTGCCGCAAAAAGCGGGGCTTGAATTCGGTGTTGATGCCCAGCATGTCGTGCATGACCAGCACCTGGCCATCGCAGTATTTTCCGGCGCCAATGCCGATGGTGGGAATGTGCAGGCTTTCCGAAACCTCTTTTGCCAGGGCTGCGGGAATTTTTTCCAATACAACGGCAAAGCAACCCGCTTGTTCCAGCAGTTTGGCATCGCTGCGCAATTTGTTGGCTTCCGCCTCTTCCTTTGCACGAACATTGTAGGTGCCAAATTTGTAAATCGACTGCGGGGTCAATCCCAAATGAGCCATAACCGGAATGCCGGCGCCAATGATTTTTCGTACCGAATCCAAAATTTCTTCGCCTCCTTCCAGTTTAATGGCATGTGCCCCGGTTTCCTTCATGATGCGGATGGCTGAGGCCAGGGCAATGTCGCTATTGGACTGATACGACCCAAAGGGCAGATCCACCACAACCAGGCAACGCTTGGCCCCCCGAATGACAGAGGACGCATGATAGATCATCTGATCCAAAGTGATCGGGAGAGTGGTTTCATGACCCGCCATTACATTGGAGGCCGAATCACCTACCAACAGAACGTCAATGCCGGCAGCGTCAAACAAACTGGCAAAAGAATAATCATAGGCGGTAAGCATCGAAATTTTTTTTCCCGATGCTTTCATCTTTTGAAGCGTATTGGTTGTGATCCGCTTTACTTCAGGGGTGTTGGCACTCATTTGTGAAATTTGAGGGGCAAGATAGGAATTTATGCACGAAGCATATTGCTGGTAGAAAGCTGTGGTTGCCCCTTTGGACCGGCTTGGGCGGACGACGCATTTTGAGCAGCAACCATTCTTGCCATCTTTCTACACTATTACGGTATCTGCACCAACATCACACAAGTTCTTTTTGTACTTTATCGTATAAAATATGGATCAAGCCATCGGCCAGTCCAATTTTGGGGACAAAGATTTCCTCCGTATCGGCCCACCGCATCACGTTGATATAAATGAGCAGGGCCGGAACAATAACATCCGCCCGGTCTTCCCGCAAATGGTACAAAGAAATGCGCTGCGCCACCGACAGGCTGCTGAACTCCTTGTAATAATCCCGCAGCATCTGCAGGCTTAAGGGTTTTCCCTCCTTTCGTTTGGACAGGGAAAATATTTTATTGATGTTTCCACCCGAACCAATGGCGGTTATGTGATGATAGCCGGTTGTTTTTGCCTTGATGAATTTTTTCATTTCGTTCCAGGTGTCCTCCGTCACCTGGTTTTTTAAAAGCCTTATGGTGCCGATGTCGAACGATTCCTTGGCCACCAGTTTGCCGTCGCTGAAAAAGGTAAGCTCGGTGCTTCCGCCGCCCACGTCGATATAGAGATAAGATTCCTGGCTGCTTAGGTTTTCGGCCACATGGTTTTCGTAAATGTAAGACGCTTCGTCTTCGCCGCTAATAATCCGCAGGTCCATGCCGGTTTCTTTTTTCACCTGTTGCAGGATCTGGTCCGCATTGGTTGCGTCCCGCATGGCCGATGTGGCGGCGGTTATGTAGTGTTTTACCTGGTACACGTCCAGCAACAGTTTGTAGGCCTGAATGGTTTTCACAAGCATGTTTACTTTTTCGGAAGAAATGGCACCGCTGTCAAATACATCGAACCCCAGGCGCAACGGCACCCGTACCAAGGTAAGCTTCACAAATTCGGGCCGACCCTGCGGGTCGGTAATTACGTCGTTGATCAATAAACGGGCGGCGTTGCTTCCTATATCAATTGCTGCTAATCTCAACGGGTATTAAAATTTTCTGGTGTAAATAATTATAGGTTTCCACTTGCGAACGAATCGGTTCCCCCTCGGTTTTCACGTACTCGTTCGACAAATCGTTGTCCAACCATCTTGCTTTTATGTTGTCGTGTAACTGAATGGTTAAAATATTCTTTAGTTCCTGCTTGATCCGGTCGTCAAAAATAGGGCAGGAGGCCTCCACCCGGTAGTCCAGGTTCCTGAGCATCCAATCGGCCGATGAGATGTAGATCTTTTCTTTTCCTCCATTGTGGAACACCCAAACCCGTGCGTGTTCCAAATATTCGTCCACAATGCTGATGGCCCTGACCGGCTTGATGAACTTATCGTTTTCGGAAAACATACAAAAGATACCCCGGATGATTAGGTTGATCTCCACCCCGGCCCGGGCGGCTTCGTATAACTCATTAATGATCTCCTCATCGGAAAGCGAATTCATTTTGGCGATGATCACCGCCCGGGTTTTTTTCTGTGCATTTTTTATTTCGGTGCGGATCAGTTTAATGATTTCCCTTCGGGCAAAGCCCGGACTGGGTAAAAGGGTGGTGCAGGCTTTTAAAAAATGAGTGCCAGTTTTGTAGTGCTCCATGTAATTAAACATGCGGTTCACGTCGGCCATGATGCTGCGGTTGGAGGTAAGCAGGCAGTGATCGCCATAAACCCTGGAGGTATCTTCATTCAAATTGCCGGTGCTTACAAATCCGTATTGAACAATGCGGTCCTGCACCCGTTTGCGGATCACGCAGATTTTGGCATGCACTTTCATGTTGGGAATGCCAATGAGCACTTTAACCCCTTCGTCCTCCAACCGGTCTTTCCAGGCCAAATTGGCTTCTTCGTCAAACCGGGCCCTTAGCTCCAGCATCACCGTTACCTGTTTTCCGTTTCGAACCGCATTGATCAGGGCATTGATGATTTTTGATTGCCGGGCCAGCCGGTAAGCGGTGATCTTTATGGAAGTCACATCCGGATCAATGGCCGCTTCCCGCAAAAGGTCGATCACGGGGTTAAAGGCATGATAGGGAAAGTGCAGCATGACATCCTTTTGCATCACCACATCCGTTACCCGGCTTTCCATTAGGGCCGGGTGGTCAAACGGCTTTCGGCTTTTGCCCTGGTCGCGAAATATTTCTTTGGGAAAATCCATGAAGTGCCGGAAGTTGTGGATGCGTCCTCC
>JAEVYV010000393.1 GCA_023392575.1 Bacteroidota bacterium
CAACACCGCTATATCGATACTCTGAATCAACAACTGGCGCCCTTCAAAATTTTTAAAAGCATCGAATGCGATATTTTAAACGACGGGGCGCTGGACTACGACAACAAGATCCTCTCCACGTTCGACCTGGTCATCACCTCAGTTCACAGCAATCTTGACATGACGGAGGAAAAGGCCATGATGCGGCTGCTGGGTGCCATTGCCAATCCCTACACCACTATTCTTGGGCACATGACCGGACGCCTGCTGACCAAAAGAAAAGGCTATCCCGTAGACCATAAGGCCATCATTGATGCCTGTGCAAAGCACCACGTGGTTATTGAAATCAATGCCAGCCCCAGCAGGCTGGATATGGACTGGCGCTGGATTGACTACGCCCTGGAAAAAGGCGTGCTGCTTTCCATCAATCCGGATGCCCATACCACCGAGGAATTTCACAATATAAAATACGGCGTGCTCACCGCGCAAAAAGGAGGACTGCCGGCGCAGCGCAACTTAAGCAGCTATTCCCTGAAAGAATTTGAAGCGTTTTTAGAACAGACCCAAAAACAAAAAGGCCTCAGCTGATTATGGGCAACTGAACAAAAAAGGTCGTCCCCACTCCTTCTTCAGTTTCAAACCAAATGTGCCCCTGGGCCTGCTCCACAATGCTTTTGCACATGGCCAGGCCCAAGCCCGTACCAGAGGTTTTTGTGGTGAAATTGGGGGTAAATATTTTTGACTGCATGTCGGCGGGAATGCCTTCGCCGTTGTCCTGAACGGTGATGATGATGCTGTGTCCTCTTCTCTCCTCGTTGATCACAATTTTGCAGCCTTCATGGTCATGACAGGCTTCCACCGCATTGGCCATCAAATTGGTGAACAAACGGTTCATGTGCGTTTTATCTGCTTTTAAAATGATGCTGCCTTCCACCTTCTGCCAGTAAATTTCTACCTGGGGATTGGTTTTATGCAACTCCACCAACGATCCGATGATCTGGTGCAAATCCACCAGCTCAATGGTGCGGTTGCCAATATTGGCAAACTGCGAAAAATCAGCGGCAATTTTAGACAGATGGTCAATCTGCTCAATCAAGGTTTTGGCCACATTGGTTGTAAGTTCCTTGACATTGCTTTGATTGTTGTTGATGGATTTTTGCAAATACTGGATGCTGAGTTTCATGGGCGTCAAAGGATTTTTGATTTCATGCGCCACCTGTCTTGCCATCTCCCGCCAGGCTCCTTCTCTTTCGCTTTTCGCCAGGGCATCGGCACTTTTTTCCAGCTCATGCACCATCTTGTTGTATTGCTTTACCAGTTCCCCGATCTCATCGTTTTTGTTCCACACAATTTCCTCATTGGTCTTGCCCAGGGTAATGTCCCGCATCTTGCTGCCTATAACCGAAAACGACCGGGTGATTTTGTTGGTGATGAACAAAGCAATGGTACCGGCTATTAAGAAAATAAACGCATTCAGATTAATAATCGTTACCAAAAAATTGGATATTTCCTGCTTCAGGTCGAGCTGCGAGGAAAAATACGGGATGTTGAGGTATTTGACCACATTGCCCTTATCGTCTCTTACGGCGGTGTAAATACTTAAATAATCCAGCGAGCTTACGTTTTCTTTTTGCACCCGCAACACCTCCCTTAGGCGGTCTAAATGATAAAAAGCCTCGGGGTGCATTTTCTTACTCAAAATGCCTTTGTTGTAAACCTCGGCATCCGAAGTAACTTCAAGATTGCCATCCAAATCATACACATTCACATCCACGTTGTGAATGTCGGCCACCTCGTTCACCAATTCCCGCAGGTTGGCAAAGGCCGTGGAATCGTTTGTATTGAGCGAGTCGGCAGGACTGGGCAGGGACTTTTGCATTTCCTTTACCATAATGCCGGCGGTAAAGCTCAACTTATCTTCGTTGTTGCGGTTGTAGCGCACAATAAAAAAAGAAATGGTGGCGGCGCCGATGATGAAAAAAGACAGGATGCTAACGAAGATGACCGTTCCATGGATCTGGGAACGAATGTTCATGTGCGATAAAAGGCTAAAAGTCTTCCAATCTCCGGCGGCTTTGAGCAAGAGGGATATAAACTGCAGAAAGCCCACCATGAACAGAAAGGCACAAAACAGGTAAGAGAACAGGGTAATGCTCTCAATTAAAGAGTCCTGCTTTTTAGCCACCACAACCAGCTTTTTATTACTGGCTTTGTACCAGAGTTCATCATAGTCGCCTTTCACCCGCTGTACGAACTCGGTTTTTGGAATCTGGTCCGGCGTGAGTGAGATCTGAAAAGGGTATTTGCTGGAGGAAGAAATCAGCAGGTTATTGTTGTAGATGGCATAGGAATAAATAGGCGAATTAGCAGCGTCGTTGCGGTCAATCTGCCGGAACAGCTCGGGGTACAGCGCATCGGAAGCTCCGTACTGTCTTGGTGTGGACACAATAAAAAAGCTGCCGATCAAACCGGCGCTGTCCGATATTTCCCGTTTGGTGATATAGGTAAAATGATCAAACGAGGTTTCGTGGTAATAGAGGTCGGGGATTTCGGTAGGCTTGCTTTGCAGGGTGAATATGGTATTGAGCTCCGCAAAGGTGGCGGGGTCTTCGTTGTTGATCGCCCTGTTCAAAGAATCGAAAAGGTAGATCTTCGTGTCGTAGCGGTTGCTATAGCCCAAAAAGTTTGAACTGATGATGCTGTCCCGCAAATAACGGCTTTGATCGGGATCTTCGAACCGGTTAAAATTCTTTTGTAAAAACCGGTTGTTCAGGTAGGTAATGGCAATGCTCATGATCTTTTCGCTGGAAGGATCGGTGAGCTGGTCGTATTTTTCGGCGATGCCTTTTCTGGTCCGCAGCTCGTTGGTTCGGTTGCCCTGTAAAATGACGACCGCCAGCGAAACAGAAAAAACAAAGATCCAGAACAGCACTCCCGCAACGGTGGTGCTAAACCGGTTGATGATAAATTTTTCCTGGGTTACCAGCAGCGTATAAATGATCAGCCACAACAGCACCGGCAAGTGAAACAGAACTATTTCGTTTCCGGAGCGGAAGGTCAGGAAAATGAGCCCCACCAGGGCGATAAAAAAATAAATATAAATCTGGCGGTCTTTAAAGGCCGGATAGATGACCCGGAACAACAACCGGGTAAAGTAATAATAGGTAAGACAGAGCAAGGCCAGCACAATCAAGCCAACAGCGGTGTACGCATCCAGGCTAAAAAAATCAGTTACGTGAAACGAAATTTTGGAATTGGCCACCAGTCCCCGAACGACATTGGCCAACTGGAAGGTAGAAAAAATAAGAATAAAGACAGCCACGGTGCCGGCCACGTACTTCCACTTCCCTTTTAAAAAAGAAGGCGTTTTCCCATCAGGAGGAATGTTGTACCAGGCAAAAAGAACGATCCAGCAAAGGATAATGGCATTGAGCAATAAATCGCCCAAAGACCGGTTGACGGAATTGCTGGCGTAAATCAGCGGATTAAACAATTCAAACTGACGAAAAGAAAATATTCCTGGAAACGCATACAAAACAACCCGAAAAGCCAGGAGCAGCAGGGCCAGAAAAACAATTCCTGCCAAAGGGTTTTTCTTCTTAACCAGGGTTTCGGCCACCAGGTGTACGTACACCAGCAATAAAAAAAGAGAACACATCCTTAGGATCAACGTCAGAATGTCGATTGCCTCGACATTGGTGTGCGCCACCCTTTTTATATAAAACAAAGCCTCACCGCTACCCGAATGAATGGCAAAAGGCGTTGGCGTTTCGGATAAGGCAATCTTTTTAACCGCATCCTCATCGTGCACAAAACGGGTTGGCAAGTAATTGGTGGGTAAATAATATTGATTTAAAACAGGGATCAGTGCATAGGCGCCAATGTTGTTGCTCATGCCCGGCAGCCGCAGGGTCTTTTTGATCACCACATAATAACCATTGGCCAGGTGCTGGAAAAAAGATCCGTCCTGCAAAGTAAAATCGGCATCTGGCGGCAAAATCTTTTGATTGTTCCAGAAAAGCAGGTTTTGTCTACCCGAAATGGTTTCGGCAAAAAGAAAAAAGCCATATTCCTTTTCTTCAACGCGTTTGAACTCTTCCAGGGTTTCGGCTTTTAACACCAACTGGCGCATCAGCGCAGAATCCCGCAGCAACTGGTTGGCATCGCTTTCCTGTTTTTGAACATAACGCTCCAGTTTGCGCTGCTGATAATCAACCGAGGGCTGAATCCGTAAATAATAGACACTGACAAAAGAGAGCAGAAATAAGCCTACAGCAAAGATGAACAAGCTGCTTTTAGGCAGGTGCTTATGTAAGCGGGCAAACTTCAATCTTTATGGTGTTTGATTTCGTTCCAAATAGCATCCATCTCCGTCAGGGTCATGTCGTCAAGCTTTTTACCGGAAGACAACGCCTTTTCTTCCATTTTGGTAAAGCGCCGGATGAATTTTTTGTTGGTGACCTCTAAAGCGTTCTCGGCATCATCATTCAAAAACCGTGCAAAGTTCACCAGTGAAAACATCAGGTCACCAAACTCCTCTTCTATCTTTTGGGGTTGTCCTTGGGCAATGGCGTCTTTTAACTCCTGTTGTTCTTCCTTTACCTTTTCCCATACCTGGTCGCGGTTGTCCCATTCAAACCCAACCTGCTTTGCCTTTTCCTGCAGCCGCATGGCTTTTACTAGGGCAGGCAGGGTTTTAGGCACCCCCGACAACACGGATTTTTTCCCTTCTTTTAACTTTAGCTTCTCCCAGTTTTTTTTGACGTCCTCTTCGTTTTCCACTTTTACATCCCCGTAAATATGCGGATGCCGGTCAATCAGTTTTTGCGAAATGCCTTCGATTACCTCTTCAATCGAAAACTGCTGTTGTTCTTTTGCAATTTTTGCATAAAAAACAATGTGCAGTAACAGGTCGCCCAGCTCTTCTTTGATACCCTGCCAGTCGCTTTCGGTGATGGCATCGGCCAGCTCGTAGGTTTCTTCCAGCGTCATCTGCCTCAGCGATTGGATGGTTTGTTTTCTGTCCCAGGGGCATTTTTCCCTGAGATCATCCATAATGCTCACCAGTTTTGCAAAAGTTTGTGCCTGCTCCATAAATCGTGTTTAAAAAACAAATGACAAAATAAGAAAGACGATGAACAACATGACCAACGTAATCAGTCCAAGCATATTCACCAACAAAAATTTACCCAAAGTTTTGGACCAGCCCTGGCGGTAAAACCTTTTCATGCCCATGAATAAATAAAGGGGCCAGGAAAGCATCAATAAAGTGATCACCCAGTTGAATAGAGCCCAGTGCAAAGATTTCTCAAGGGCGTCAACACCCATAAACAACAAAAGGAGGATAAAGCTGAAGATGTAATGATACAGCGTGAACACCGCATGATCGCTATAGAAATAATTCTTCCTGCGCATATACAGGAGTTTTAATATAAGCGCAAAAAAAGGCAGGGATAAAAACAGCATATACGGAAGCTTGTGCAAAAACTCACTTGAAAAATCGGAGAGCAATTTTTTGTTGTCATCACCGTATTTGGCTTGTCTTTCCTTCCATTTTTTATTGACCTTTTTTTCAATCCAGCCATCTCCTTTTGCCCCAACTTCCAGCCTGGAAGAATCGGCTTCGGGGTGCAGCACATACAGTCCTTCGGGTAGCTTAATTAAAAAGCTGTCATTGCTTGCCCCGGCTTGGGCCTTTTCCAGGGCCAGGGTTTGGGCGGTGTCCAGCAACAATCCAAGCTTGTACTGCAGGGTGCTATCCTCAGGGCTTTTTTGCAATTGCGAATGGATCGCCGCCGCTGCCGCAAAGCGTTCCGCCCGGCTCATCTGCCAGTGCTTATCCGTTTCCAGGATTTTTGAAACATCCCTGGCAGAAAAAAAAGCCAAAAAGAAAACCGCCGAAGTAAACAGGTACATCCGGATGGGGTCGAGGTACTTACCCCGCTTGCCGGAGGCGTATTCGTACGGGACTTTGCCGGGAAAAAACAAAAGGTAGCGGAGGGTATCAAAGAATTTACCATCAAAATGAAAGATGTCAAAGACAAAATGCTTGGCAAGGCTGAGGAAACTTTGCCGGGTAACAATGTTCTCTTGTCCGCAAACCTGGCAATAACGCCCCTGTACCGTGGCGCCACAGTTTAAACAGTTTTTTTCTTTACGCTCTGGTTGATGCGACACGCAAAATTTTTCTTAAAAATAGGGACAAAAATACCACTTCCCCGATTGTTTGTTTGATTCCCCGAAGCATTAATTATTTTTGAACGTCAACTATTGGTACGGTGCCGGCAATGAAAAAGACCGGAGCGGTCGTTTCGCTGATCGTAAACCTTAGGTCTAAAAACAAAAGCGCATGCACAATAGCACAGCACAATGTTGTTGAAAACAAATTTGATTCCAATGAAACCCCTACTGGCCTCCCTTGCTTTCTTAGCCTCTTTGTCCGCCTCCGCTCAGTATTATTACAAAGACATTGTGGGCACCAAAGAAACTTCCGAAATCATAAAAGCTTACCAAAACAATAAAGTTAGCCGTGTGGTGCTGACCAGTTTCGACGGGAACAACACGCCCAGCAGCGATTTTTATGTGGAACAACAATTTTCCCCCGTCAGCCGCACCCTGAAAACCATCACCCGGTCCGACATGACACACGCCTCCGTGCTGGTGTCCGTTATCGACGAACAGGGCCGCGTAATAAAAACAACAGACAGCAGTGATGTGGTGACCACCATCACCACCTATAACTACAATCCAAAGGGACAGTTGGTTTCCGTCCTCAGTTCATCAGCCGATTCGTCCAAAGAAACCAACGAGTCGGAACAACACCTTTGGCAGTACGACAATGACCGGGTTTTGCGCATGCTGCGCATCAAAAACCGGGTTGATACCGCCTATGTGGCTTTCAAACTCGATGAAGCCGGCAATGTTACAGAAGAGCAGGAAACCCGCAGGGGCATAAAAGCCGAACCCATATATTATTATTACGACGCCAACAACCGCCTGACCGACATTGTGCGGTATAACCCCAAAGCCAAACGTTTGTTGCCCGAGTACATGTTTGAATACTCGCCTGCCAACCAGGTCATTCAAAAAATTACGGTACCCTCTAACAGTGATGACTATCTTATCTGGCGCTATCAATACAACCACCAGGGCTTGAAAACAAAAGAAGTGATTTACAACAAACAAAAACAACTAACCGGAAAAGTTGAGTACCAATACTCCTTTGGAGCGTAGCCGGGAATACCTGTATTTGGGAGACCGCAATACCGACAAGGCTTTAAAAAAACAATACTGCAAAGCCGTGCGGCGCGGTGATGGCAAATGCATACGCGGACGAAACGGATCGATGCTGGTGGAGTTTGCCGGTGGAAAAAGAATGATCGTTGTCGGCCGGTTGTTGCGCCGCACCCAAAGGCACCCGTTTGCCAGCAAGAGCACGCCGGAAAATACGTCCCCACCACAACCGCCTTCCCTCGCGGATTAATTCTTCGTCCTTCGACTGTGCGTGTTTTTTAAACAGAAAAAACAGTAACTTGATTGCTCCAAAACAATTCCACTTCCGTTAACTGTTTAATCTGTTTCAAATGTCAAATCCCAAAGACCAATCTTCAAGGAGAAAATTCCTTCAAAAAATGGCAGGCTCCGCCCTTGTGTTTGCCGTTGACCCGTTCGCCTCCTGGCCCGCGCAAAAAGTAGAGGAACGCATTCTGCTCCACCAAAAGAAAACTTCGGCACACGACCGCATCCGCGTGGGTGTGATTGGCATGGGCATCATGGGTTACAACAACATCAGGACCGCCCTGCGGGTGCCCGGCGTGGAGTTGGCAGGTGCCTGCGATCTCTACACCGGCCGGTTGGAACGAGCCAAAGAAGTATACGGCAGCGACCTTTTCACAACCCGGGATTACCGGGAGCTGCTCAACCGCAATGACATTGATGCCGTGATTATTGCCACCAGCGACAACTGGCATGCCCGCATTGCCCAGGATGCTTTAGAAAAGGGCAAGGCGGTGTATTGCGAAAAACCAATGGTGCACCGGATCAGCGAAGGACTGCCCCTGATTGCAGCGGAACACAAAAGCAAAAAAACCTTTCAGGTAGGCAGCCAGCGGGTAAGCAGCATTGTGTACGAAAAGGCAAGAGAATTGTACAAAAGCGGGGAGATCGGCAAACTGAATATGGTAAATGCCACCTACGACAGGCAAAGTGCCCTGGGCGCCTGGCAGTATACCATGCCCACCGATGCTTCGCCGGAAACCGTGGACTGGGACCGATACATTGCCCATGCCCGCAAAATACCCTACGATGCAAAAAAATTCTTCTGGTGGCGCAATTACCGCGATTTTGGTACCGGTGTGGCCGGCGACCTGTTTGTGCATCTGCTTTCCGGAACACACCTCATAACGGGCTCAAAAGGACCGTCGACCATATTCTCTTCCGGGCAACTATCGTATTGGAAGGATGAGCGGGACGTGCCCGACGTGATGACCGCAATTATGCAATACCCCGAAACCCCCGACCACCCGGCTTTTCAGCTGACCCTACAGGTTAATTTTGTTAGCGGGACCGGTGGTTCGGAAAGCATTCGGTTTATTGGAGAAGAAGGCGTTATGAACCTCAATGGCAATAGCCTGAAAGTTACCCACAGCATCATGCCCAAAGCGCCGGGTATTGGCGGCTGGGATGCGCTGGATACGTATCCCAAGGCCATGCAGGAGCAGCTAAAAACCCAGTACGACCAGAAATGGAGCGCCGATGACAAAAAAAGAACCACCAAATCAGATATCGAATACAAAGCACCCCAGGGTTATTCGGAACACCTGGATCATTTCACGAATTTTTTTGAAGCGGTAAGAACCGGAAAGCCGGTGGTGGAAGATGCCCGCTTTGGATTTAGAGCAGCCGCCCCCTGCCTGGCCTGCAACGAAAGTTATTTTACGAAAAAAATCATTCACTGGGATCCGGAGAACATGAAGGTGAAGGAGGAGGCAAAATCAAAAAAAATGTAAAGCCGTAAGTTTAAAAACCCCTGCCAATGCTGACAGGGGTTTTTAAAGCTGTGCCCCGGATCGGACTTGAACCGATACGGCCATTGCTGGCCACAGGATTTTAAGTCCTGCGTGTCTACCAATTCCACCACCAGGGCTGCCAAAAAAAATCCACCCCAGAGGGATGGATTTTTTTAGAGCGGAAGACCGGGCTCGAACCGGCCACCCCAACCTTGGCAAGGTTGTGCTC
>JAEVYV010000059.1 GCA_023392575.1 Bacteroidota bacterium
GAGCTGGATCTGGCCACCAATAGGTATACAAAAAAAGCCGCGGTTCTTCCTGATGCCATTCAGAGCTTTTATGCTGGCTTTGTAGTAAACGGAGAGATTTACTTTTACCTGTATAACAACGCGGTACAAAAATCGCAAATCTATAAGTATGACCCCGCCGCGGATGCGGTCAGCCATTACATGGACCTGACACTTGGAAACAGAAGCGGCTTTCAGGTGCAAGTGGTTGGCAGCAAAGCCTATTTTATAGCGGGAAATGGCGGCACGGTAGGGGCCAAAAACATCATTGAACTGGATATAGCTGCCAAAACAACCAAGGCGCTGCCTATTTCCGATCTGGTGCCTTATGACCTGATGGGGAATTTTGTAAGCTTTGTGCAAAATGGCAAAATTTATTTCGGGGGCGGCTGGTGCGGTACCTGCTGGAGCGGTGTGCCCCAGAACCGGAACGAGTTTTATGTCTTTGACCTTCAAACCAATACCTTAACCCGCCTGGAGGACATACCTGTTCATCGAACAGCTGCGTATGCCCTGCCTTTCGGGGTAAAAAACGGAGCCTTATACATACTGACCATAGATGGTATGTACCGCTACACTCCCTAATTCAGCGGTTTCCGGTTCTGTTCAACTAAAAATGCGGCACCCGGATGCCGCATTTTTTAATTACAAAAGTTCAACAACCACCTCGTTTCTGTTACAGTAACACCGAGAGGCTTTTGATTACGGCCGCCAGGCGAACCGCATCGTGAATGCGTTGTTTGGCGGTTCCATGTCCCACCAATGTTTTTTCGTGTGAGGTCACACAGAGCTCGCAACCGTTCAAGGCGCTTACTGCCAGGCTGGTCAGTTCAAAAAACTCTTTTCCCAAAAGAGGGTTGGCCATAATGCTCATGCGAATGCCGGCCTGGGCATTGTTGTAAAATTCTTCGTGCATGAAATGGCGAAAACGGTAGTAAACATTATTGGCATTCAGCAGGCTGGTGCAGCTGACGACTTCGGCCAGTTCCTTATCCGTTGCACCTTCCTGGGTGGCTGCCTGGGCAAAGGCTTTTTGCAAGGCCCCGTTCTTTTCATTAACGGCCACGGCATAAGCCAGCAGGTGGGCTTCTTTTTTGGTCAGGGTTTCTGCGCCCAATGCATTTGTAACGTTGATCTTAAGATCACGCAGGTAGCGGGCATCGGTTTGGGCCAGTAAACGCAACTGTTCACTTACGTGTTCTTCACTTAAACCCAGCTCACTTACTAAGGCAACGGCATTATCGGTTGTATTTGCTATTCCAAACATGATTTAAAATTTAAGGTGAGTAAAAAAATTATGGTTCGTTTATCGTTTCCTGCCTATAGGGTAAATCCGGTCTTTGTTCTTGCTCCTGTCTGTCCATTTTTGAGGTGCAGAACGATAAACGAACCATAAGGAAAGCTGTTTAGGCATTTAAGGTTGCCTCGCCTTTCTGCCAGTTGCAGGGGCACAATTCATCGGTTTGCAAGGCATCCAGCACACGCAACACTTCTTTTACATTACGGCCTACGTTCAGGTCATACAAAGAAACCCAGCGGATGATTCCCTGAGGATCGACGATGAAGGTGGCACGGTACGCAATTTTTTCTTCGGTTTCCAGAATGCCCAGTTCGGTGGCCAGGGATTTAGATGTATCGGCCAACATGGGGAACTGCAGGTTGCGCAGGTCTTCGTGGTCCCTTCTCCAGGCGGCGTGTACAAACTCGCTGTCGGTGGAAGCGCCAACCAGTACGGCGTCGCGGTCAGCAAAATCCTGGTAGTGTTTGTTGAATTCGGCAATTTCGGTAGGGCATACAAACGTAAAGTCTTTGGGCCACCAGAACATCACCAGCCATTTGCCGCTGTTTTTGATTTCTTCATAAGAAAGATCATAAAACTCTTTTCCTTTCTCGATCGATACAACTGCCTTTTTATTAAATTCGGGAAAGGCAGAACCAATTGATAAAACAACATTCTTCATATTCGGGTTACAATTTTTTTCGAGCTGCAAATGTCGGGAGAAACACCCATCAATAAAATTGATTTTTCTTATCAATTAATAGACGTCATCGATATTACAAAAAAAGCCTGCGGTTTATGGCTTGGTGAAACCGGGGCTGATGGGCACAAAAAAAGAGAGGATTTAAACCCCTCTCTTAATGTATTGCAAACAACCGCCCTGCTTTATTTACTTTTTCGTACATCCATGGGTACCGAGGCGGCGGGCAGCGGTGCAGCCGGAGAAGTGGCCACAGCCCTTTTGGGGTTTGCCGGCAGCCATTCCATCGGTGGGATTTGGGCGGGTGTGCTGTAATAATTATTGCGCAAAGAATCCACCCATCCATTGGGGTTGGAGTCAAAACTTTTGCTGCTGAAATAAACGCTTCCCTGTACGGTCGGATAATTTCTTAACAGCTTGATTTGGTTGGGAAGTTCATCGGGGTTTTTCCACGCTCGGCTGGAAGCACTTTTTTCCAGCGCCCGGTAAATGCCCTGGCCAATGTACATGTGTCTTCCGTAGGTGTGCTTGCTCCACCAATCGATCAGGGTTTCGAAAGCCACCAACCGGTGCCCGCTCTCCCAATACAGCTGCGGGGCCACATAGTCGATCCAGCCTTCCTTCAGCCACAGTAAAATATCGGCATACAGGTCGTCATAATTTGTCTGGCCGGCTTTGGTCGGGCTGCCCATCGGGTCCTTACTTTGGTTGCGCCATACGCCAAAGGGCGATATGCCAAATTTCACCCAGGGCTTGGTTTCTTTGATGGTTAGGTTTAGGGCCTTGATGATGGAATCAACGTTGCTTCTTCTCCAGTCTTCCCGGTTTAACCCACGGGGGTCCTTGGCATACGAAGCCGCATCCGGAAATTCTTTGCCCGCGATGCGGTAGGGATAAAAATAGTCGTCCATGTGAATGGCGTCCACGTCATACCTGGAGACAATATCTTTCACCACGTTGACCACCCACTTCTGCCCGCCCTTGTGGCCCGGATCGAAATAGGTTTTGCCCCCATAATTCACAAACCATTGGGGGTGCCGCCGGGTGACGTGGGATGGGGCAATGGACGCCTTTCCAATGGAAAAATTGGCGCGGTAGGGGTTTAACCAGGCATGAAACTCCAGTCCGCGCTTGTGCGATTCCTCAATCATGAACTGCAGCGGATCGTAAAACGGTACCGGTGGCTTTCCTTGTTTTCCGGTGAGCCACTGACTCCAGGGCTCGTAAGGCGAGGGGTAAAACGCATCGGTTGCCGGCCGCACCTGCACCACAACAGCGTTCATGCCGTTGCGGACGTGCATGTCCAGTTGCCGGATAAAATCGGCTTTTTGGCGTTCAACATTGAATTCTCCGCGCTGGGGCCAGTCGATGTTGTCTACGGTGGCAATCCAAACGCCGCGAAACTCATAAACGGGCTGTTGAGTTTGCCCAAAAGAAATGAGAAATCCTAACAGGAAGGTGGTGGTGGCGATCAAGTTCTTCATGGTACTACGATATGATGAGGAAAAATAGAAAATTAAAAAGGAAATACTCTCAAGGAAAGTTTAAAATAGATGAGCTTATAGATGACTGCTTGTTTTTAATAGATGGAAAACCGAAAACGAGTGGAAACAAGGGACGAAGGTGCCTGGAACTTCTTTGCGGCCTTTCCCTGGCCGCTTTGCCTGCTGGCTGCAGCCAAACGATCACTCGTTGTTTGTAGAGGTGTTTTTCCTTGTTCTTAATTTATCGAGCAGGGTGCTTAGGGTTTCGGCTTCTTTTTCGGAAAGGTTTCCCATCACTTCGGAAATGTGGTCGGGCTCGCCGTCTAATTTCTTTAAAAGCTTTTGGCCTTTTTCCGTAATGGTTACGTCTACCAAACGCTTATCGGCCGAACAGGGGTTTTTTTTAACAAGCCCCTTCAGTACCAGGCGGTCCACAATGCGGCTGGTATCGCTCATCTTGTCCAGCATGCGTTCTCTTATCTGCAGGGTGGAAAGCGGCCGGGGATGGCTGCCGCGGAGAATGCGAAGAATGTTGAACTGCTGGTGGGTGATGTCTTCTTTGGCCAAAAAACCCTTAATCTTTTCCAAAATCCAGCCATAGGTAAACAAAAGGTTGATCATGGCCTTTTGTTTTTGGCTGATGAATTTATTTTGGTGTATGTCTTTTTCGATACCCACAGATAATCATACGAATTAAGGTGAATTGCGTCAATTGGGCAAATGGCTCTTCTGCGGCCACCTTTCCGGTTTGTCAGCCCCACACTTTCACTCCCTCCGAGCAATTGGCGCAAATGTCAATGTTCTTTCGGCTCTGCAATACCCGGCTTCGGAACTGCCGGTATTGCTGGTTGCGCCACAGTTCCTTAAAGGGTTGCTCCTGCAGGCTGCCTAATTTGTGCCGGGCGTCTTTGTCAAAACAGCAGGGCACCACAGTGCCGTCCCAGGTGATCACCGGGTCGTGCCAAAGGCGCCAGCAATGGTTGGCATTATTTCCTTTGAAAACGGTTTTGCCGTTCTTATCCCTTTTGTACCGACTGTATTTTTCCATGGTGGGGATTAAACCGTTGGGGTCGGTTTCATAGTCGTACACCTGCGCTGTTTTCAGCCGCACCTGGTCCACGCCGATTTCTTTTGCCAGGCGCTGCACTTCTTCAATCTGGTGTTCGTTGTGCCGCACCACCAGAAACTGAAAAATGACAAAGGGCGTTTTGCTTTTCAGTTCTTTTTTCCATTTCACTACATTGGCGGCGCCTTCCAAAACTTTTTGCAGCCGGCCACCCACGCGGTATTGCTGGTACACATCCTGCGTGGTGCCGTCAATCGAAATAATCAGGCGGTCCAGCCCGCTTTCCACGGTTTTTCGGGCATTTTGGTCGTTTAGATAATGGGCATTGGTGGATGTGGCCGTATAAATGTTTTTGGAGGCAGCGTATTGCACCATTTCCAAAAAATCGGGATTGAGGTACGGTTCGCCCTGAAAATAAAAAACCAGGTAGGTGAGGTCTTTGTATAGTTGGTCGATGGTTTCTTTAAAAAAATCTTTTTTCAGCATGCCGGTGGGCCTGGAAAAAGCCCGCAAGCCGCTGGGGCATTCAGGGCAGCGCAGGTTGCAGGACGTGGTGGGTTCAAAAGAAATGGAAATGGGGTAGCCCCATTGGATGGTTTTTCCGGTCCACTTGCTCAACTGATAGCTGCTTAGCACTTTTAGTCCGTTCCAGGCACGGCGAAGCGTTAGCTTGTTTAAAAAATTCGCACTATCATTCCGGTTGAATTGGGGCATAGTGCAAGTTAGTCGGGAATGGTGAATGGTGCAAGGTTAAAAAGTCCACAGGTTCCCGAGTTGATCGTCTGAGTTGCTCGTACCATCTCAGTTGCTCGTGGAAGCATCTTTTTACAACACACCCGAACCACAAGCGTTGACTAAAGGAAATCTTAATTGACGTTTCCCGATTGACGATTCACAAAAGAACTTATTATCATTGCATTGTGGCAAGCAAAAAATCCCGGAAACGTTTTCTTCCCCTGTTTCTTTTTTTCACCTTTGCTTTTGCGGCTTCTTTTGTGTTTTACCTGGCCTATTTGTGGTGGAAAACAGAAGAATTAAAGTTTGTTACCTATCCCGAGTTCGGCATTCCCATTCCGTATCAATACGAAATTCACGGCATCGATGTGTCGAAGTATCAGCAGCAGATCTCCTGGGAATCGGTAAAGGAAATGCAGGTGCAGCACATAAAACTGGGTTTTGCCTTTATCAAGGCCACGGAAGGCAACGGCAATTCGGATGTTTATTTCAAACGCAACTGGAAAAAATCCAAGGAAGCCGGCGTGGTTCGCGGGGCCTATCATTTTTTTATTGCTACCAAGGACGGAAAAACGCAGGCCCAAAACTTTATCAGCAAAGTGGCTTTGGAAAGCGGCGACCTGCCGCCGGTTTTGGACGTGGAGCAAACCTTTGGCGCCTCACCGGCCCAAATCAGAAGGGAAGTAAAGAAGTGGCTGGATGTGGTGGAACAATACTATTCGGTACGGCCGATCCTGTACACCAATGTTGATTTTTACGAAAGGTACCTGAAGGATCATTTTGATGAGTACCCACTTTGGGTGGCCCATTACCTGCAGCCCCATCAGCCCCGCATCAAAAGAGACTGGAGCTTTTGGCAACACAGCGAACAGGGAAGGGTGAACGGCATCTTGTCAAAGGTGGATTTTAATGTTTTTAATGGCGACTCGGCGGCATTTAAGGCGCTATTGGTTCCCTGATGTGGTAAGTTTGCAGTTGAAAACTTTTTTGTGTAGGGGCAGAACCCCATTCCACCACGCTAATTTTTTGCAGATGGACGAATACAACCGCGGCATGGACCCCGAAGTAAAGCGTTACTTTCAAAAGATCATCAATTCTTTTTCCTTTGGAATTATGTGGCTGATGACCGTGGCCATTGCCGGTTTGTTTTTTCATCTGGGCCTGGTTCAAAACGGGGTCCGGTGGTACAATGTGGTGTTCTATGCCTTTGCCCTGGTCAGCTTTTTGGCCCTGATGTACTATTTTTACAAAACCTGGAGCAAAAAGGGTTGATTTTAAACTACTGAAGTTCGCTTGCCTTTATGAAGTGTTCTTTATTTTTCATTAGCCATTTTACAGCAGTTTCTTTCACAATACTTTCAATATTATCACTAGTTGCGCCGGGCCAATACGATTGTTGTTCATTTTTATAATCTAAATCCCCCCATGCCCAATACAAAAGCTGAAAATCGTAAGTAAGCTCCTCTTTATCTTTTGCTTTACAAAAGTGGTACAACTCGGTTAAGTATTCTTTTTTTCTTTCATCCAAAGCAATTTTCTTGACTAAATAAATACTATAACTAAGAACTGCTTCTTTGCCTGATTTGTTTTTTATTTTTAATTCTGCCAAAGCTTGGTTGAAATATTCCAGGGTCTGGAAATAATTGCTCGGCTTATTAAGACCGGCTAAAATTAAAAGAGAAGGAGTTTCATAGCCAAGCGAAACCATTTCAAAAGCCCAATCAATACATTCGTCAGTATTGAAATGAGAAATTTCTGAAAATGCCACTACTTTATATGTCAGATCGCTAATTGCCATTTTACGAACTGTGATCGGCCACAATCACCCACCTCCCCTTTATTTTCTTTAGTAGCAGGTCGTAATGTCCGCTCAAATCGCCAGCCGTTCGTTTCAGCATCCATTTGCCCACCACATAATAATATTCGGCCGATAATTTTTTTACCTGCAGTATGTCAAAGGAAAGCAGGCCCATTGCCGTTGTATCCGGATAGCTTTTTTTGTAATTGCTCAGGGTTTCCTGCCAGCCCCATTTCACGCCGTTTTTGCCGATAAACATCAGCGAATCGCTTTTCCAGTAGGTTTGCATGAAGCCCTCAAGGTCGCCGCGGTTCCAGGCTTCGGTTTGCGTGGCCAACAGCCGGCGAATTTCCAGGTCCGCTTTTGGCTGGGCCTGTCCTGCACTTCCCAAAAGCAAAAGCAAAAAGAGCAACTGTGTTTTCATGCAGAAGATTTGTGTGCACTAAAGATAACAAAGCCGGTTTTATGGCAAAGAAGGGGTCCTCGTGTAAAACGGCGGTCAAATTCCTGTTAATCCTGCCCAATCCAGCCAATCTAAGGTTAACTTTGCGCTAATAATAAAAGCCATGTCCAAAAAACGCATTTTTTATGTTGCTTTCTTTGCAGTGATAGCAATTGGGTTCTTTGCGGTGATGTCTTATGTTATCCCGGGATACTCCAAACCCAAAATGCCGCCCATAGGCACCGTGCTGCCGTTTGCCTTTATAGACCAGGATGGAAAAAACTTTACCGAAAAAGACATAGAGGGCAAAGTGGCCGCCGTGAATTTTTTCTTTACCACCTGCAAGGGCATTTGCCCCAAAATGAGCAACAACCTTTTGCCCGTTTATGCAAAATATAAAAACGAGCCCGACTTTGTGATTGTTTCGCACACCAGCGACCCCGATCGGGATTCGGCCTCTGTGCTGAAACACTATGCCGACTCCCTGAAGGTGGACACACACAAATGGGTTTTTTTAACCGGCAGAAAAGACAGCTTGTACAGCGCCGCCCGTCATAGTTACAAAATCGACGATCCCGCCAATTTTGTGCAGGACATCAAGGATGATTTTTTACACACCCAATTCGTGGCTTTGGTAAACAAGAAAGGAGAGGTGGTGAAGATCTACGATGGCATCAAGCCCTCTGAAATGAAGGAAATGGAAGGCGATATTTCGAGACTTCTGAAAGAGTAACGCATGAGCACAATTGAAAACAAAACGGTCAACAGCAAACTAAACGATATTTTACGGCGTAAGAATTTGAGTGTAACCGACAGCCGCAAAAAAATACTGACTCTTTTTTTGAGCAGTCCCGATGCGTTGACCCACGGCGACATTGAACGTAAAGCCGGCGAAAAGTTTGACCGGGTTACCGTGTACCGAACCCTGCAAACCTTTGTGGAAAAGGGCATCATTCACACCATTCCCACCGCCGATAATTCGGTGCGCTATGCTTTGTGTAAGGATTGCGCCGAGGGCCATCATCACGACGACCATGTTCATTTTGTTTGCTCCAATTGCAAAAAAACAATTTGTCTGGACGATGTGGTTTCTCCCCAAATAGACCTGCCCGACGGGTATGCGGCCGAAAGTGTGCAGGTGGTGATCAATGGGGTTTGCAAAGAGTGTCGAAACGAGGATTTGAGTGGATTGTAAGGATTGATGAGAAAATTAAAATTTCACGATAAACAAAAAGAGCCTTCAACAATGGAAGGCTCTTTTTGTTTTAAACAATTTTTAATTTTCAAACTCCGCTCAACTGTGTGCCGGCTGCGTAATCTTTTCCATTTCCTGCTGCACAAACAGCATCAGCTCGCTGATATAATCTGGGGCAAAGCTGAATTTCAAACCCGCGGCAGCGTATAGTTCCGGAAGGGTTTTGGTGCCGCCCAGCTGCAGGGCCTTGATGTAATTGTTAATGGCCTGCTCCTTATTTTCCTTGAACTGCTTCCACAAACCAATGGCGCCCAGTTGGGCAATGCCGTATTCGATATAATAAAAAGGCACTTCGTACAAATGCAGCTGTCGCTGCCAGGCGTATTTGCGGTATTCTTCCAACCCCGAAACATCCAGCGCAATGGAGGTAAAATCATTCATGATCCTTCTCCAGTTTTCCAACCGTTCCCCCACCGTATGATTAGGATTTTCATACACCCAGTGCTGGAATTTGTCAATGGTGGCAATCCAGGGGAAAATGGTCAGTACCCGTTCCAGTTGTTGCTGTTTGGCCCTTTTCAAGTCCTCTGCGTTATCAAAAAACACATCCCAATAGTCCATGCTGAAAAGCTCCATGGTCATACTGGCCACTTCTGCAATTTCCATGGGATATTCTTTGAACGCCGTCAGCGGAAGGTTGTGCGCCAAAAACGAGTGAATGGCATGCCCGCCTTCGTGCACCATGGTGGTGACGTCGCTCATTTGACCGGCGGCATTCATAAAAATAAACGGGGCGCCGGTTTCGGGCAGCGGGCAATTATAACCGCCGGGCGCCTTACCTTTCCGGCTGTCCAGGTCCAATCGTCCCATTTCTTTCATCTTTACCAGGCACTCTCCAAAAAACGGATTCATGCGGTTAAAGCATTCAATGGTTTTGTTCACCAGTTCTTCCCCGGTTGAAAAAGGCGTAAGGGGTTTAATGCCTTCGGGTTCGGCATCGGTATCCCAGGGACGCAGGGAATCCAAGCCCAGTTTTTGGCGCTTGCGGTCGTAAACAAAATTCACCAAGGGCAAGACCTGGTTTTTTACCGCATCGTGAAACTGAAAGCAATCCTCTTTTTTATAATCAAAGCGGCCAAGGTCGGCAAATTTGTAATCGCGGTAATTTTCAAAACCTGCATTCTTTGCTACCTGGTCACGTTTCTGAACAAGCGTGGTGAATAACTCATTGAGTTGCTCTTTATCCTGCAGGCGGCGTTCCTGAATTTTTCGGTACACTTGTTCCCTTAAATCACGGTTGGGGTTTTCCAAAAACTTAGCCGCCTGTTGTAAGGTATACTCCCGGCCTTCCACCTCCACACTCATTTTTCCGGAAATCACACCGTACTGCTGGGCCAGTACGGCAATTTCGGCGTGCAGGGGAATGTTTTCTTCGCGAAACAGTTCTATGTTCTTTTTCACATTGCGGAGGTAAACCTGGTACGCATCGCCCTGGAGTTGCCGGGTGTATTCGTTCTCCACCAATTTTCGGTTGAGCTTGTCGGCATAGGGCTGGATCTTTGGCTGAATTTCCAGGACAAAATAAGTAAAGGCGTTTTCAAGCTCTTTGTTTTCGGTATCGCAGGTCATGCGTATCTGGCGCCAGGCGGCGTCTTCGCCGATAACAGCCTCCAGTTCACTGAGATCTTTTAGCCAGGTTTCCAGTTCCTTTTCCGAACGCAAGGGTCTTTCCAACAACTCCTGAAAATAGGGCTCGAGGTTTTGCCAATCGGTGACTTTAAAATCCTGAGGCAGGTAATTTCGGGGAATGCTGGTTATTTGGGCGGTATAAGCAATTTCCTGTTCTTGCATAATGATGGGTTTTCGTGTGACATAAAAGGGGAAACGTGAGAC
>JAEVYV010000061.1 GCA_023392575.1 Bacteroidota bacterium
TCGTCACCAGCGAGTCGCCGTCTCCAAACAGCCATTTGAACTGAACGGCATCGGAACTGGAGTTGTTGGTAAACGAGATGGGAGCGTTTTCGGTAGGCGGCTGGGGCGCTGCTGAAAAATCAGCCACCGGATTGCTGTACACCGTAATGGTGAACGATTTTGTATCGATTATGTTGCAGGTAGCCGAATCAACCGCCGTTAACTTAATTGTATAGGTACCCGGAGCGGCATATAAATGGGTGGGACTGACATCTGTTGAAGTAGCACCATCACCAAAATCCCAGGTAAATTGGGACCCGCCGGCCGAGGTGTTGTTAAATACCGCATTATAAGGAGCACAACCGGTACCGGGTGATTCAAAATCGGCTTTTACCAGTGCCGCTACCCGGATTTGGGTTACCAGGCTGTCCGGCGAATTGCAAAACACATCATCTTGCAAAATCAATTTAACCGTATAGGTACCGGGCGCAGAATAGGTATGAAAGACCGAACCTGTGCCGGCGGTAACCCGGGGCGAATTATCGCCAAAATCCCAGGTGAAGGAAGTAGCATTAAACGACCCACCGGCAGCCGCCGTAGAAAGATTATCAAACTGATACTGAAAGGCACTGCAGGGCTCCAGCTTTTTAATGTTTACATTTAAATTAGCCTTTACATCGCCTACTTTGATGTTCAGGTACGAGGTATCTCGGATGTTGCAGGTGGTGGAATCAATGGCTACCAGCATCACCCGGTAAACCCCTACATTATTATACGTATGGGATGTGGTCGGCGTCGTGGTGGTAATTTGGGGTGAGCCATCGCCAAAGTTCCACTCATAACTCACCGCCAGTTGCGCCGTGTCCCTAAAATCAACGGTTAGCGGCACGCAACCGGCCGTATCCCTGGGCACACCGTTAATGATGGACTGAATACCGGAGCGGACACCGGAAAAATCAAAGGAAATTTTAACCATGGCCAAATTGCAATTGGCGCTGGGCGGCTTGGCCGTGGCCCAGGCTCCGGGGGTAGTGGGAAATGGCAAATTGTTGGCGCAATTGGAGCAAATCGCCTGATAGATCACTCCGTTCCGGTCAAAGCGGCTGGTACCCCCATCCACGTGGTCACCGATATCGCCTCCGTTCTGGCCAAAAAAACTACCATAGAGTTGCGACCGGGCATTTTTCTCCAGAACAAAAAAGTAAAAATCCTGTCCCTGATGGGTTTGCGGATTAATGTCCGGCGTTGTTTTGATGGCATCGGGGGTAACGGGCAACCCCTGCACTCCGGAGTTTCTGTAATTACCGCCATCCCATCCGCCCCAGCCCGAAACATATACGTTCTCACAGCGGTCCACCAAAAAAGCCACCGGGGAAATATCGGGGAAGGGATCGCCCTTTCCAAAACTGGTGGAGTAGGCATAGGCCGAAAGATCGGGTTGCAGTTTGGCAATAAACTGCTTGCCGTTGGGCTGGCTCCAGGCCGCATTTAAAATGGGCCAGGAACCGGTTGTTTGGCCCATGACATAGGGAAAGCCAAACTTATCGAACTGAATGCCATACACCTGGTCAATGCCCGGGGTACCCAAATAAGTGGTTTTAATAATGGTGGAGCCGTCGTTGCTGACAATAGAGACAAAACCATCGATCCCCCCGTGATTGGCCGGACCAATGGTTCCTGCGCCCGAGCCCGGAAGGTTGGTACTTTCGGTACCGCCGGCCACATAAATGCGATTGTCGTTGGGGTTTATGGAAACCACATAAGCCGCATCATTGCCATTGCCGCCCAGGTAAGTGCTGAAAAAGCGGGTGGAAAGATCGGGGCTGAATTTAAGCAGCACCCCATCCTGATTGTTATTGCCCCCGTTGTTAGTCGACTGAAAACCGCCCAGCACCGGAAAGTCGCTGGACTGTGTACAGGAAGCCAGGTAGATGTTCCCGGCAGCGTCCAGGTTTACCTCGCTGCGGGATTCGTCGCCGTAGTTTTGTTGCAAAGAGCTGGTTCCGCCACCGCAGGGGGTAATGTTTGCGCCGTCATCCTGCCGGCCCCCTATTTTTACCGAGCCAATCAGGCCGGTGCCGGTAGCATTCAGTTTGGTCAGGGTTATATCCCAACCACCGCCGGGGCCAATCAACTGCCCGTTTCCCAGGGGGTAGTTTGGGGAATTGGATCGGCCCGCCACAATCAGGTTGCCCTGGCCATCAACAATCAGGCTTGAGGGCATTTCATCGCCGGAGCCGCCGATATAGGTGGCATACATACGGTTTTTGCCATCGGGTGAAAGTTTGATGACGCCTATATCAAAACCACCTGTTCCAAAACACTGTTGTCCGCCGCCCCCGCCGCCGTAATTGGTTTGAAACGCCCCGGTTGACGTAGGAAATCCTTGCGAAAAAACAATCCCGCCGCCAAACATGCTGCCATCGGGACCATAGGTGGCGGTAAAGCCCCAGTTGTCGGCCTGGCTGCCGGACAAAGAACAGAAGATTAGGGTGGGGTCAATGATCAAGGTGCTTTTTGCATCGTACTCCTTTATATTAAACCGGACTATGTTGCCACTGACCGAATACTTTGCTCCGATTTCTGCCCTGCCTTTCTCCCGGTATTGGTAGGTATAGGGCGACAGCTCTCTCAAATCGCCGACAGAAGTACCGATAACCAGCTCTTTGTTTTTTACCTGCAGCTTGTTTACGCCTTTATATCTAAGGGCTATGCGGGAAACATCGCCGCCGGGGTTGACAATGAAGTCGTATTTCATCGTGCCCCGGTCGGAATAAAACCGCACATCCACATTGGGATACACATCTTTTATGGTAATGCCCTGATAGGTTTTGCAATTGATGGCCCATTGAGAAGGGTCGTTGCCGATAAAATAATTGCTGTACGTAACCAGGGGTTTGTCCGCAACAACCTGCGCCTTGGGGTTAGTTCCTACAAAATCCACCGTATACGCATGTGAGCGAAGCACCAAATCGTTTTGGGCTATTCTGGAATTTCTCCCGGCAGCCCCCCGGTTATGGGCCAACTGGTGCAGGCGGTTCCAGTCATCGGCATTGTGCTGCAACACCGTAAAACCATCCTTGTGAATGAAAAAAGCGCCGGCCGACACTTTTCCCATAAAAAGCACTTTGTTATCCCACTGGCCTTTGTTTTCAATGAATTCAATGTTCTGGCTGAATGCAGCAGTTGCAAGCAGGGCGGATAGCAGCAGAAGTATGTAGTTTTTGGAGTTCAATTCTTTTCTAAATTAACTAATAATCGTTAAAAATGTTGTGTAAAGAACCTGTTAAGAAATGCGGCTCCAGGGAGTTTTACCATGCAGTGACAGTAGGTAATTTTTCAGGGGTTGGTTTTCGGGTTTTTCCAATTCAGGATCGTCTTCAACCATTTGTTCCGCAATCTTTTTGGCCGCATCCAATATGGGCTTGTCCTTGACAATATCGGCCAGCTTAAAATTTAAGGCACCGCTTTGTCTTGTGCCTTCAATTTCCCCCGGGCCGCGAAGCTCCAAATCTTTTTCTGCAATTTCAAAGCCGTTATTGGTAGAGGTCATGATCTTGATCCTTTCCTTGGCTTCGTTGCCCAGTTTGGGCGGCGTCAGCAGGATGCAATAGCTTTTGTCGGCACCCCGCCCTACTCTTCCCCGCAACTGGTGCAGTTGGGAAAGACCAAATTTTTCTGCATTTTCAATCACCATAACGGTAGCATTGGGCACGTTGACGCCCACTTCAATAACTGTTGTGCTCACCATGATTTGAGTATCGCCGGTCACAAAACGTTGCATGTTGGTTTCTTTTTGTTCTGCCGGCTGCCGGCCGTGAACCATGCTTATCCAATACCTGGGTTCGGGGAAAAACGCTTTTACATGTTCGTAACCGCTCATCAGGTTTTCATAATCCAGCTTGGCGCTTTCTTCAATCAAAGGAAAAATGATATAAGCTTGCCGGCCGGCGGCAATCTCATCGCGGATAAAATCCATCACCCGGATCCGGTGCACGTCATAACGGTGAACCGTAGTCACCGGCTGACGCCCCGGGGGCAACTCGTCCATAATACTATAATCCAGATCGCCAAAAGCGGTCATGGCCAGGGTGCGGGGAATGGGTGTAGCCGTCATCACCAAAATATGGGGCGGCGTAGCGGCTTTTTTCCAGAGGCTGGCCCGCTGGGCCACGCCAAAGCGGTGCTGTTCGTCAATTACAGCAAAACCCAGGTTTTGAAACTGCACCACTTCTTCAATCAGGGCATGGGTGCCTACAATGATCTTGAGCTCCCCTTCCGCCAACGCCTTTAAAATGGACCGGCGCTCGCCGGCCGGTGTTGAACCCGTGAGCAAACGAACCGGGACCGCCATTTCTTTTAGTAATTGACTAATGCTGCTAAAATGCTGCTGTGCCAATATTTCGGTGGGCGCCATCATACAGGACTGGTATCCATTATCCACCGCCAAAAGCATGATGAGCAAAGCCACTATGGTTTTGCCGCTGCCTACATCGCCCTGCAACAAGCGGTTCATCTGGTGGCCGCTCCCCGTATCGGTGCGTATTTCCCGGATCACCCTTTTTTGGGCATTGGTCAGTTCAAAGGGCAAATGTTGTTTGTAAAAAGAATTAAACAACTCCCCCACCTTACCAAAAACCACTCCTTTGGATTTTCGGTGCCGGTCGGAACGTACTTTGGCCAGCCGGAGCTGGGTAATAAAAAACTCTTCAAACTTCAGGCGGCGCAACGCCTGACCGTGCAATTGCAAAGAGGCAGGAAAATGAATCTGCCGGAGCGCCTCGTGCCGGGGCAGCAGTTTTAGTTTATGAACCAGCGGCGGGGGAAGATTCTCGGGGAGGTTGTTTTGGTTGAGTAGTGCAAAGAGGGCTTGCGTCAGTTTACCGATCTGCCGCCCCCCCAGCCCCTTGGCCTTTAGTTTTTCGGTGGTGGAATAAACCGGCTCAAGGTAGTTTTTAACCGGGGCCCCTGCATTTTTTACCTGCTCCATTTCGGGATGGACAATTTGGGGCTTGCCCATAAAAAAACTGATGCGGCCAAAAACATTATACACTTCGTTTTGCTGCAGCATCCGCTCCACCCAGTTGATACCCTTAAACCAGGTCAGTTCCATCACGCCGGAATCATCGGTCAGAAAAGCGGTCAAACGTTTGCTGTTTCGCTCTCCCGTCGTTTCGTAATACCACAACTTCCCCTGCACCTGCGCATATTCGACTGAAGGGGTCAAATCGGCAATGCGGGTAATTTTTGTTTTGTCAATGTGCCGGTAAGGAAACAGGTTTAACAAATCGCCATAGGTAAACACACCAAGCTCCTTCTTCAGAAGATCGGCCTTCTGAGGACCAACGCCTTTTAAATATTCTATGGGCTGAGATAATATGGTTGATGTACCGGTGATCACAAGGGTTTGCAAACATAACCAATAGTTAGAGGGCTTGGGCCGCAGGCTTCCCGAACTGCTTGAAATCCGATTTTATCTTTGGATTATCTTCCACCAACCTGTTGCACAACTAAGGATTAATCCTTATTTTGCCCTTTCCAATATCTAATATGCTTACTATTTTGCTTCGGGTAGACCTAAACCTCATTGATTTTAAATTCGGAATCCTTGCCCTTTTGACAGCGTTTATCGTAGCCCTGCTTTCCATGCCTCCGCTGATCAAAATTATCCAACACTTCCAACTTTTCGACATACCCGACTTGAGAAAAGAACACGCCACCCCTGTGCCCACCATGGGGGGCATAGCTATTTGCCTGGGACTGGCTGTGGCTTGCCTGCTTTGGTTTCGGTTTAACAACCAGGTCTTCGTCATTTCTTTTTTCTTTTCGGTGGCGGTTCTTTTTGCCATCGGCATCATGGACGATCTCAAAAACCTGCCGGCCCGGTACAAGTTGGTCATTCAGATGGCCGCCGCCACCCTCATTGCCCTCAGCGGGGTTCGCATTACCAGCTTCAATGGTTTGTTTGGCATATACGAGTTGACCCTTCCCGCACAATACAGCTTTACCATTCTTGCCATTACCGGCGTTACCAATGCTTTTAATTTGATTGACGGTATTGATGGCCTGGCCGGCGGCCTGGGTTTTATGAGCCTGACCACCCTGGGGTTGTTCCTTACCCTTTGCGGCGACAGCAACAGCGCCCTGATTGCCTTTGCTTTGAGTGGGGGCTTGCTGGGTTTTTTGTATTACAATTTAAACCCGGCCCGCATTTTTATGGGCGACACGGGCTCCCTGGTACTGGGCTTTGTTATATCGGTTTTGTGCATCAGGCTTATTCAGTTGAATGCAGAAGCCAATTTGTTTCGGGTGGTGCGCCATGCGCCGGTTCTGGCCCTAAGCATTGTTGTCATTCCGGTGTTCGACACGCTGCGGGTGTTTGCCCTTCGCATCTGGCAGGGAAAATCGCCTTTTGCTCCGGACAAAAATCACATTCATCATTTGTTAACCAATAATGGCTGGAGCCATGGCTTTGCGGCAAAGCTGATTTTGGGCCTGCATGCTTTGGTATTGATAACCGGTTATTTTTTGAAAAGCATTCCCCAAACCGTTGCCGTGGTGGTTTTGTTTGTTCTTGTGTTCGTGGCGGCTTCTGTATTCCGGCGGATCAAAGACGACAGACTGCCTGCGGCTGTGGATTGTTGCAACACACCGCTTTAAATTTTAGGCCTCCTTTTTAGTCAATTATTTGGGAGGGGTGGTATTTGAACTTATTCAATGCCGGCGGCCATCAATTTTTAGATGGAACGAAAATTGATGAGAGGTAAACTATGAAACCGAAAACCCAATTTACCCCTTACGCAATGAAACCAGTGCCTAACCAAGATGAAACAAACTTTTTTATAAAAGCAATTCGAAAATATTGCATACTAAACCGAAAACCTTTATTTTAGCTTCTTAATTAATCTATCCATCCTTTATAGAGGTCATTCTGATCTCTGAAAAATACCTCTGAATAACCTGCCAATTTTCCTTGAACAACTTGCTCAAAGATCCTTTTTGAAATTCCGAGCAACGCAAGCTTGCAGCCTTTGCTGACGTTATCAGCATTTACTTCCAATCCCTTTTGATTCGCCTTAGTCCAAAATGTTAATCGCGGTCCATGAAAACTAATTAACCTATTTGTACTATGAGCAACAGCATTTTAAGTGTAAATGGCAACAGGGCCATGAATTATGTGCTACAGACAATTTTTGAAAAAGACTATGGCTTTATTCCGGTCATGAATGTTTACCAGGCCGCCAGCTGTCTTCGATCAAAGAAAGGGATTAAGGTGATTATTGTAGATGTGGATTTTCAACCCCAACAAAGTTGGGAATTTATTGAGCATATTAAAAGCAGCAAGCTGTTTCAAACATCTGTCATTGTACTGACTACGGCAACCACGGAAGATATTCAGCAGAAATGTTATGAATTACAGATAGAAGAGATGTTTTTTAAACCCTTTAACCCGGTTGACGTGATTACAGCCGTAAAGAGCATTATGAGCCTGACCCTTCATACGGTATAGCTTTTTAATCATTATGTAACCCTAAAGTAAACCATGCTATGCGAATAAATAGCGCAAAGAAACTCGTACTCAACCCCGAAAGCAAACCTTACATACGGATAGCCGGTACGCCTGCCCCAACTTCGTCGCTTTCCCTTTTTTACATTGGCTCGGACAAAGAGATGATCGCCTCTTTATCCGAAAATTTTACTACAGTTTTTTTTGCGGAAAACTTTGACGCCGCAACAAAACTGATCCGGTCCAAGAAATTTACCAACCAGGTTGACGCTGTTTTAGCAGATGTGAAATACGAAGAACCTGCGTTAAAGGAGTTGCAAACCACACTGAGAACCAAAGGAGTACATTACACCACCCCCATCATCTTTAATGTCCTGCACTGCCAAAACAAAGCCGAATTCCTCCTGCGGCAAAATATGATCGATGATGTAATCGACCTGCACAACTGGCAATACGACCTTTCCAATAAAATTTCTTTTTTGAAAAAAGCTAAAGAGCATAGCTTCCTAGGCAAGGACAACATAGAGGTATTCGTGCGGCCCAGAACTTTTTTCTTCAAAAGGCTGTTTGACATAGTGGCGGCCAGCATCCTGATCCTGCTCACTCTTCCCCTCTTCCTTATAATTGCCATTGCCATTAAAATGGAAGACCGGGGGCCTTTGTTTTACAATGCCAAAAGAGCAGGCCGGGGTTTTAAAATCTTTAGGTTTTACAAATTCCGCACAATGGAGATCAATGCGGATAAAAAGGTGGAAGCCCTGTCTCATTTGAACCAATACGGCAATGGCAACAATGCGCTCTTTTTCAAAATCACCAACGACCCCCGCATCACGAAGGTTGGAAAGTTTTTGCGCAACACCAGCTTGGACGAGCTGCCGCAGCTTTTTAATGTTTTGAAAGGAGACATGTCATTGGTGGGAAACAGGCCACTGCCTTTGTATGAAGCCGCCACCTTAACAACCAATGAATTTGTGGAGCGCTTTATGGCGCCTGCCGGCATTACGGGTTTGTGGCAAATTAAAAAACGAGGACAATCCGAAATGTCTGTTGAAGAAAGAATCAGCCTGGATATTTCTTATGCCCGAAAGTCAAGCCTTGCTTATGATTTTTGGATCATGGCCCACACCCCGGCTGCCCTGTTTCAAAAAACGAATGTCTAACCCTTTTCAAACGCTTGTTTATCCGACCTCTAAAAAAACATAATCATGTTAACTGCCGAATCACCCCTTATTTCCATCATTACGCTTACCTGGAACCAAACGAAAGTCACCTGCGAGTTCCTGGAATCTACCCGCAATTTGACTTACAAAAACTACGAGATACTGGTTTGCGACATGGGATCGGAAATTGATCCCACCGAATACATCAATGCGCAAAACTATCCCAATACCAAAGTATTGAGAAGCGAAAAAAACCTGGGCTTTACCGGTGGCAACAATTGGGGAATGCGCCAGGCCAAAGGTGATTACATCTTTATTGTCAACAACGACACCGAAGTAACGCCCAACCTTTTGGATGTTTTGCTGGAGCCTTTTCAAAACGATACCACCATAGGCGTTACCTGCCCCAAGATCAGGTATTACCATCACCCTGATGTCATTCAATACGCCGGGTTCCGACCCATTAACTTATACACAGGAAGAACGACCGCTATAGGCAGCCAGGAAGTGGACAAAGGCCAGCACGACACATCCGGATACACCTACGGAGCTCACGGATGTGCCATGATGGTGAAACGCGAAGTGATTGAAAAAGTAGGCATGTTTCCGGAAACCTTTTTTATTTACTACGAAGAATGGGACTGGAGTTCGCGGATTTTAAAAGCAGGCTACTCCATATACTACCAGGCAAAAGGACTTATTTTTCATAAAGAGTCCATCACCATGGGCAAACAAAGCGCTATCAAGGTTTACTATCATACCCGAAACAGGATTTTGTATATGAGGAGGAACACAAATCTGGTGCAATTCCTGGGCTTCCTTGCTTTTTTTGTGGTCTTCACCATGCCCAAATCAACCCTTAAGTTCACCATAAACAGACAGTTCAAGCACTTGTCTTCGTTTATCAAAGGCGCTTTCTGGAATTTGAAGATGTCTAAATATTCGCCCGTTCATTAATTAGTCATAACCCTCAAAAATAATTCTATGCCAATTTCATTAATTACCGGCGGTGCTGGTTTCATTGGGTCGCATGTAGCCCGCCATTGTCTTTCCCTGGGCCACAAAGTGGTGGTGTTGGATGATCTGAGCGGGGGCTTTGAAGACCACCTGCCCCCGGGAGTAACCTTTGTTCAAGGAAGCATTACCGATGAGGGGTTGATCCGGGAGCTGTTCCGTCAGTACCGCTTTGACTATGTCTACCACCTGGCCGCCTATGCCGCCGAAGGCCTGTCGCATTTTATCCGGCGCTACAACTACAACACCAACCTGGTGGGCAGCATCAACCTGATCAACGAATCGGTAAAACACAAGGTAAAATGCTTTGTGTTCACCTCGTCCATTGCCGTCTACGGCGCGGGTCAACTGCCCCTGACGGAAAGCACCGTGCCCCAGCCCGAGGATCCCTATGGGGTGTCCAAATATGCCGTGGAGTTGGACCTGAAAGCGGCCCACGAGATGTTTGGCCTCAACTACGTTGTTTTCCGGCCGCACAACGTGTACGGCGAAAACCAAAACATCGGCGACAAGTACCGAAACGTGATCGGCATTTTCATGAACCAGCTCATGCAGGGCAGGCAACTGACCATTTTTGGGGACGGCACCCAAACCCGGGCCTTCTCCTATATTGACGATGTGGCTATTCCCATCGCCCGGTGTGTGACCATTCCGGAGGCATACAACGAAGTGTTTAACATCGGCGCCGACCAGCCCTATTCGGTCAACGAACTGGCCCAGGTGGTGAGTGAGGAATTTGGCGTCAAGCCCAATCTTAAATACCTCGCGGCCCGCAATGAGGTGCTGCATGCCTACTCGGATCATTCCAAAGCCCACCGGGTGTTTGGAGCGCCCACCGGCATTGATTTGCGGGACGGCATCCGGCGCATGGCCGCCTGGGCCAGAAAGGTGGGGGCCCGGCAGAGCCAGGAATTCGACAACATCGAAATCACCGAAAAACTGCCCGAGGGCTGGGGGGTGAAAAAAGAAGTCAGTATATAAAGTTTCCCGTGGCTGAAATAAAAAAAATACGTGTGCTGGAATGCATCCGCCAGGGCCAAATAGGCGGAGGGGAATCTCATTTGCTTAGCCTTTGTGAAAACATGGACCGGCAACAGTTTGAGCCGGTCGTGCTGTCCTTTACCGATGGCCCCATGATCGAAAGGTTAAAGGAAATGGGAATTGAAAACAATGTGATTTACACCGAGAGACCCTTTGACATTTCCAAATGGGGAAAAGTCAAAAGGTTTCTCAAACAACAGCAAATAGACATTGTACATGCGCACGGCACCAGGGCCAACTCTAATATTTTATGGGCCGCCCGGGTCCTGGGCATCCCGGTGATTTATACCATTCACGGCTGGTCCTTTCATCAGGACCAGCATCCGGTAGTAAAACGGCTCCGGGTGTTCAGCGAAAAACTGCTCACCGCAAAATCCGATATCAATATTTCGGTTTCCGTCTCGAATCAGCAATCGGGAAAAAGCTTAATCAAGCCGTTTCGCTCGGTCGTCATCAATAATGGCATCGATCAAAACAAATTCAACCCCCAAAAAGAATACAAAAACATACGAGAGGAATTAGGCATTCCTGAAAACAAAGTCCTGGTTCTCTTCATTGCCCGATTTACGGCGCATAAGCAACCGCTAACGCTCATCGAAGCCTTTAAAAAAGCCTTGGTCCAAAACCCCCAGTTGCACCTGCTCATGGTGGGAGACGGGGACCAGAAAAGGGAAGCCGTTACCCTGATCCGGCAATGGGACCTGGAAAAGCAGGTGACCCTCCAGCCTTTCCGTCATGATGTACCCGATGTGCTGGCGGCAGCGGATGTTTTTGTATTACCCTCACTCTGGGAGGGGCTTCCCATAGGCCTGCTGGAAGCAATGGCCATGGGCAAAGCCGTAATTGCTTCTAATGTAGACGGTACCAGCGAAATTGTTGAAAACAACGTTAATGGCTTACTGGTTGACACCGTGGACCTGGCAGAAAATCTTTGCAAGGCGATCATTCACTTATCCCTGGATGCTGAAAAAAGAGAACAGTTTCAACAAAAGGCGATGGAAACGGTAAAGGAAAAATACAACGCCAAGGACATGACCAGACAAATTGAAAACATTTACCTGCAGCTGTCAAAAAATTAAATTACGACCTAATCTAAAAATCAATGGAGTTCACACGAGTTGCCGATATCAAAAGATTAAACTTTATCATCAATGCGCTAAAATCGAATTTGCCCCAGGGCGCCGAGGTGTTGGATGTGGGGTGTGGAAACGGCGTGATCTCAAGAAGCCTGGGTAAGGAGGGCTTCAAAGTAAAAGGAATCGACATTAGTGAAAAAGCCATTGAAAAAGCACGCCAGCTCAACACGCTTTCCCACGTAACGTTTGATGTGGTCAGCGCCGAGCGGCTTGTTGCAGACGGCCACCGGTACCATGCCATTATTTGCAGCGAGGTACTGGAACACCTGCACAACCCCGAACAATTACTGAAAGTACTCTACCAAACCTTGCATGATGATGGTATCTTAATCGTGACCGTTCCCAACGGGCGGGGCCCCCGGGAACTTTTAGTAACAAGGCCGGTGATTGCCCTTCAGAAAAAAAACAATTGGCTTTGGCGCCTTCTTGCAAAATCAAAAACGATTATGGGGTACAAAGGCACCACCGTGCAGTCAGACGCAGACGATCTGACGCACATCCAGTTTTTTACCCGGCCTACCCTGACCGATCTGGCGGCGAACAACCGGTTCGATATTGTGCAGTTTGGAAAAACAAACTTTATTGAGGATGTTTTTCCATTCTCTTTTTTTACAAAAAAGGTGCGGTTCTTGCAAAAACTGGATTGTGCTTTAGCGGAAAAACTTCCTTACCAGTTAACCGGAGGTTTTGTATCGGTGTGGAAAAAACTTAATTGAAAAACGGCCTGTTAACCACTCGCTTTCTTAATTCTTATATACAATGGCCGAAACAGCCCTTCTACATAAAAAGCCTCTGGAAAGAATTCACGGCATTGATGCCTTGCGCGGTGTGGCCATGATTCTGGGGATTTTACTTCATGCAACCATAGCCTACAAAACCGTTCCCTTGCCCTCCTGGCCTCATGACGGTATGTTTCATCACTGGATCTTTGATTATCTCTATTTGTTAATACACTCTTTCCGGATGCCCCTGTTTTTTTTGATCGCGGGTTTCTTTTGCCGTTTTCTCTATCTCAAAATCGGGCTTACCGCTTTCTTGAACCACCGTGCCAAAAGAATCCTGTATCCCTTTATCCTGAGCCTTTTTTTTATCCTTCCGCTCACCATTTATCCTTTTTTGGCGTATCGCCAAAGCCAGGCATACCCCGGCCAATGGACGAAAATTTTACTGGAAGCATACCATTCCCTTTTTCAATGGAATGGTATGGCACATTTGTGGTTTTTATACTATTTGCTTATTTATTATACAGCAACCGTACTCGTTTTAAAGGCAGGTGAAGTAACAACCCAAAAAGCCGTCGTTTCAACAATTCTTAAAAAAACAGGAGCCTTGAAATTAGGTTCTTACTTAGGATTGTTTACCGCAGTCGTTTTGACGGCGGGGATTTTGTTGCTTGAGCCCGGCTTATACCTGCATGTAGACACAGGCTTTTTCCCTTCCGCCTCTTATGTTTTGTTTTTTGCTTTTTTTTTCTATTGGGGCTGGCAGGTCCACAAGGATTCATCTTCTTTTTTTACCTGGGTAACCCAAAAGAGCCGGCTTTTCCTAAGTACGGGACTGGCGCTGTCCGTCATAACCTTTTATTGGGATGTTTTCAGTTGGCCAACCAGCCTTTATGCGTTAGCAGGCATAAAGTTTGTAGCAGCCTTGCAAACAGTTCTTTTAGCATTTGGAAGCATTGGCTTTTTTCTCAGAAACTGCAAAACCGAAAGCACTATGTGGAAGTATATCTCCGATGCGTCTTATTGGATGTATTTAACCCACCTTTTTATGATTGCCGGCTTGGAGACATTTTTTCTGTTTGTAGACATGCCGGGGGTCCTCAAATTTTCTCTGGTACTCACCGTGCCGATTGCGATCAGCCTGCTTACTTATCATTACTGGGTACGGTATTCAAAGGTGGGAACGCTTTTGCACGGGCAAAGGCAAAAGAAACCCCTGGTTGATCCAGATCGAAAGGTGGATCTTTTTTTAAGAAACCCGATTCAAAAATTTGCAAACAAATAAATGTTTAATATATTGCAACGCTAACTCTGGCTGCGCATAGCCATAACTGTTTAGACTGTCTGTACCAATTCCTACGTAAAGTCTCATCCCCCCCTGATAACATTAACGGCTTTCCCAGTATCCTTTGGTATGCTCCTTTTATTGTTATACGCCATTTCCTGTTAGAACCACAAAAGGAATTCAAAAGAATTATAAACAAACCTTTATGAAACTATTTACCCGGAAGCCCTTACTGGTTCTCCTGTTCTGCACGTTTGTACAAATAGCTTTTTCCCAAGTAATGAGCCCTGACGATCCTGTGATTGAATACACAGGAGGGACCATCCAGCAACCTGCCTATGGACAGGTTGGTGACTGGGTGAAAACCACTCGGCTTAACTGGAACACCAGTGATTACAAGGCCTACATTTACAAGGGAAACATCTTCCGCCTCAAATTCCCCAAAAGCTATCAACACAATGTGAATGATGGCAAAACGTATCCTCTTTTTATCTTTTTCCATGGCATTGGAGAGGCTGCCGATGAAAATTTGTATGACAATGAATACCAGTTATTCCATGGCGGGGAGCGGCACAAAAATGCCGTAAACAACGGAACCTTTGATGGTTTCCTTTTGTACATGCAGAACCAGTATGGCTATTTCGGAACCGCTCATTTTGATGCGCTGGCCGAAATCATCCGGAACTTCCTGGTTCCACAAAACAAAGTGGACATCAACCGCATTTATTTGAACGGCCTTTCAGGCGGAGGTCAGGCGTGTTGGGAATTTACATTAAGGCATCCGACACTAGTGGCAGCTGCCCTGCCAATCAGTGCCGCCAATACCACGTACAGTAGTTCGGTAAATATTTTAAAATTTATTCCCATTTGGCATTTTCAAGGTGCCTTAGACAAAAATCCTCCTGCTGGGAACAGCAGAAAACTGGGACAGGCCATATTGGACGCGGGTGGATTTTACAAGTACACCGAATACCCGACGCGGGGGCATTCCTGCTGGGA
>JAEVYV010000065.1 GCA_023392575.1 Bacteroidota bacterium
GGACAAAAGACGGCTTGCCCATGATAAGGTTGGTGCGGTCCTTTGATGCATTAGCATTGTGCTGGGTGTCCAATTCCAGGTTGATGGTCAGTTCGTATTCGAAACCTTCCCGGGTAATTTCCCGCAATCCCCCTTTTTCAATTTTTATTTTGTTGCCGTCTTTGATCATTTCGTAGTCCTGTTTGCGGCGCACGGTGGTAATGACGTGGCAGGGACTGTGCAGGATGGCTTCCAAAAAGGCCTGGTGGCGGGGGGTCACTTTTGCCCAGTCCTGGTACTTGCCGCCAAGGCTTTCCACAATTTCCAGGCAGCCGCCCTTGCCGTCCCACTCATGCGAGATGGAATCGATGATGATTGCTTCCATGCCGGCTTTTTCACAGGTTCTGATGGCTTCAATGTATCGTTCGGGAGAAAAAGGAGCGGTAAGGGTTAGTACATTGAAGTCGCCTAAATGGGCATAGAGGTCGGCGCTGCCATTTTCTGTGTCAATGAGGGCCACCTTGGAAAGATCGCCTGTCAGGCCTTTGGAAATTAAGATGGCGCTGTATGTTTTACCGCCACCCGAAACGGCCGAAAGACCCAGGCGGATTTTTGCTTTTTTTCTTGTTGCTTTTCGTAACTGCATAACTCTGATTTTCGCTGATGAATGTAATAGCTGGTATTTTGATCTGCGCTTATGCGGCCCGGTTAACGGAGTGCTCAAATTCATGGGCAAAGTAGCGTATGGCGGCTTCGGTGATTTCATCCATGATGCCGCACACTTCCAGCACCGGTTTTATATCGGTTCCCTGCCACCGGACAAAATCAATATCCACGGTATAGCGGTCAAATATGTCCAGCACAGAGGCCGAAGGATTGAAATAGCCAGTGCCTTCAATTTCCAGATCGCCCACATGCTCGGTCACAATCTTTAGATCACGAACCACCTTGTGCTTTAAGGGGTAATGAAAACTAAAGCGTTTTCTTGCCTTCTTCATAATTTGTAATTGTGAATTTTTTGAGTATATTTGTGAATAATAAAGATACAAAATTTCACTTACTCACATTTAATTCACATGCTTATTCACAAATAGTTAACGCCATGTTTCATACAGAAAAGCTCATAGAAATAAGGAGGTATTTGGGTTTAAGTCAGGCAGAGTTTGCCCGAAGAATCGGCTACAGCAGAGAAGTCGTCAGCAAAGTGGAAAATGGAAAAATGGAGGCTTCCAAATGGTTTATTGATGCGGTTCTCAAGCTGCAAAACGAACACCGGTTGGCTGGAATTTCACATGAGGTGCAGATTTTGGGTAAAATTTCACATGAGCATCCCGCAAAAGGCTCCAAGCCCTATTTTGAACAGCGCAGGGAGCAGAAAAACCAGTCTTTTCAGCTTTTTGTACCCCTGGTGGGTATTAAGGCACAGGCTGGTTATGTAAAAGGCTACGAGCAAACCGATTTTTTGGAAACCCTGGACCGATACTCGCTGCCTCCCGGCGTGAACCCTGCCGGCGCGGTGTGGCGCTATTTTGAAGTAGACGGAGACAGCATGGAGCCAACCTTGAGCGCCACTGATTTTATTTTGGCCACAATGGTTCCCGCGGAGGATTGGCATGAGATCAAAGACTTTTGCATTTACATCATTCATACCACCGAACAGCTACTGGTAAAACGGGTGTACAAAAAATCGGATGAGGAATGGATCCTGATTTCCGATAACGAGGAGCTGTATCCCCAGGTGGCGCTCCGGGTAGAAGACATCAAGCAGGTTTGGCTGTTCAGGCGGCACATTCGCTCCAAAGCGCCTCAGCCCAAAGTGTTCAAGATTACGGCCTGAGTTGCTTTGGCTGGCTCTATCGAACAGCAACCCAAGGCATTGATTCCTGATGATGATTTTTGGGCTTCGTATCAATGACCCTTGTCGCAGGGCCCGATCAATCTCATTGCGTCAACTTTCAGCCGTATACCTCAATCGGCCTATCTTCGCAGCGCAAATAATTTTTCTTACACATAAATTAAATCATCAATGAAAATTACAGTTGTAGGCGCAGGAGCCGTTGGTGCTACCACAGCCGATAACATTGCCCGTAAAGAGTTATGTGAAGAGTTGGTCTTACTGGATATTAAGGAAGGTCTTGCTGAAGGCAAAGCGCTGGACATGACACAAACCGCTGCCTTGCTGGGCTTTGATACAAAGATTGTCGGCAGCACAAACGACTATGCCAAAACCAAAGGTTCGGATGTAGTGGTGATTACCTCGGGACTGCCGCGCAAACCCGGCATGACCCGTGAGGAACTGATTGGAACGAATGCCAATATTGTAAGAGGAGTTACCCAAAATATTTTGCAACATTCTCCCGATGCCATCATCGTGGTGATCAGCAACCCAATGGACACCATGACCTACCTGACGCTGCAGTCAAGTGGCGTGGCCAAAAACAAAATCATCGGTATGGGAGGCATTTTGGACAGTGCCCGTTTCAAATGCTATTTGAGCCAGGCCTTGAATTGTTCGCCCAACGATTTAAATGCCGTTGTCATTGGCGGCCACGGCGATACAACGATGATTCCTTTGATCCGTTATGCTACCTGGAACAGCGTACCGGTTACCCAGTTTTTGAGTGCGGAGCAACAGCAAAAAATTGTTGCCGACACCATGGTGGGCGGAGCCACCCTTACCAAATTGATCGGTACTTCTGCCTGGTATGCGCCTGGGGCTGCCGGGGCGGCTTTGGTGGAGAGCATTGTGCGTGATGAAAAACGTTTGTTCTCCTGCTGCGTGGCTTTGGATGGCGAGTATGGCCAAAAAGATATTTGCCTGGGCGTGCCGGTGGTATTGGGCAAAAACGGCTGGGAAAAGATTGTTGATTATAAATTGAATGAAGAGGAGCAGGCTGCATTTAACAAAAGTGCAGATGCCGTGCGCAATATGAATGACGTGCTGAAAACCCTGGCATAAGCATCGACGACACAATAAGATCACAAGCGGGCTGTTTACACGGCCCGCTTTTTTTATTCAAAAACAATCCAATTTTGGGGATAACAGCCGGATCATTAGAAGTAATGGTGATGATGTATCCTTCGGAGGGCTGTGCCATCAGGGAGAGATGTTGAAAATATCTTTGGTCGGCATGCTTTGGGTAGGCGTTCGTTAGCATCAATGCCGGACGGCATATGTCCCTGCTTTCTAAGCAATGATTTTGTGGCTTCGCGTTAACATGCCGGGTTGGAAAAAGCAAGTACGGGATTCCCGGGCAGGTAAGATGGTTAACCGTTTTCCCTCATTGGAAAGACATCTGCAACAGGGTTGCCTTAATTTTTTTTAACGTTTTTTAACATTTCGTAATTTCCGCAATCAATTCACCTTTTTCTAAAAAAATAGTAGTAGGGGACAGGTTATTTTTCCGGCAGCCTTGACTGCTATTCTTGAAACCAAAAAACATATGTGAAAAGTGATCAGGCCTTTTGCTGCCGCATGATTAGTTTCCTGTCGTGGACGGCTTGTAAAAAAGAAGCAAAACCGGTAACCGGGGGAGTTTCACAAGGGGCTTCAAAACTCAGGGTTTTGGTTTGGGCGCAGAAACCGGCCTTTAAGGCAAATGATAAAGAGTACTGACTTATCTCTACGAAACATACACGCACATGAGAAAGGCCTCGCATTTTGCGAGGCTTTACTTTTCTATCTTGTAACACTGCCGCTTTAATTTGCCGGCAAAATCAAAGGGCGTTGTGGCTTTGGTAATGTCTTTTATGCTTGATGCGTTGATGCGTGATGCTTCCAATTGAAACCGGGTGAAATTGGTGCTGAAGAAAAGAACTCCTTCTTTCTTCAAACTGCGCAGGCAATCGTTGATCAGGGCTACATGGTCTCTTTGAATATCCAGAAAGTCTTCCATTCGTTTGCTGTTGCTGAACGTAGGCGGGTCCATCACAATCAGGTCAAAGCTTTCTTCAGGAATTTGTTTCAGGTATTGCAGAACATCAGCGTGGATGCATTCGTGCCGGGCAAAATCCGGAAAGTTTAACTGCATGTTTCGCTCAGCCCAGTCCAGGTAGGTTTTGGATAAGTCCACGGAAACAACCCGGGAGGCACCGCCCGCTGCAGCATAAACCGAAAAGGAGCCTGTATAGCAAAAAAGGTTCAGGACTTTTTTCTGGTGTGAACGCTCTTTTACCATTTGCCTGGTGATGCGGTGGTCCAGAAAAAGGCCCGTGTCCAGGTAATCGCTTAGGTTGACGATGAATTTTAATCCGTTTTCGTGAACAATGAATTCAGTTTTTTCGGACTGAAGTTTTTGATACTGACCCGACCTGCTTTCTTTTCGTTGCCGCAGCTTCAAAAAAATGTTTTCGGCTTTCACTTCTAAAACCGCTGACATGATCTCTTTACAGGTTTGCAGCCATTCGGCATGCGCTTCATCCGTTAAGACATGTTTTCTTTTATATTCGGAAACATAGAGATTGTCTTCATATAATTCAATGAGAAAAGGGAATTCGGGGAGGTCGTGAGCATACACCCGGTAACAGCCAATGCCCTGCCGTTTGGCTTGCTTGCCCGTGTGCCTGTACACTTTTTGTAACCGGTTTTCAAACATTAAATATTTGTCAAAAGCTTGCTGCATTGCTAAAAAGTTTAGAACTTCGGTGCCCTCTGTGTAAGTTCCCGGGTTTGCAAGTTAGTGATAACTGTAAACCTTCAAACCCTGAACCTGCAAACGAGTAAACACCTGAACGTAGTGATGTACGCAATCGTAGACATTGAAACAACGGGCGGCTATGCGGCGGCAAATGGCATCATAGAAGTATCCATAAAAATTTTTGACGGAAAGGAGGTTGTGGAGGAATACGAAACACTGATCAACCCGGATCAGGCCATACCCAAATATATACAGGCGTTTACCGGGATTACCAACGAAATGGTGCAGGATGCGCCGCGTTTTGAAGAAGTGGCCGAAAAGATATACACCTGCCTGCAGGGAAATATTTTTGTGGCGCATAACGTCAATTTTGATTACTCCTTTATCAAAAGTCACCTGGATTTTTACGGATACAACTTCCATGCAAAAAAGCTTTGCACCATCCGGCTGGCCCGGCAAATTTTTCCGGGCTTCCCGTCCTATAGCCTGGGCAATCTGTGTCATTCCCTGGGCATTGAACTGCACAACCGTCACCGGGCAGGGGGCGATGTGGCGGCCACGGTGGTTTTGTTTCAACGGCTTTTGGAGCATGACACCAAGGGCCTCATTGCCACGAGCCTGAACAAAAATTCAAAAGAACAGCTGCTGCCGCCCAATGTTCCCAAAGCCCATTTCGATGCTTTGCCCCGGACGCCGGGCGTTTATTATTTCCACGATCAGAAGGGCAAGGTGGTTTACGTGGGCAAGGCAAAAAACATACGCAGCCGGGTGAACAGCCACTTCAGCAACAATTCCGATAGCCGGCAAAAGCAAAACTTTTTGCGCAACATTCATTCCATCAGTTTTCAGTCCACGGCAACGGAATTGATGGCCGCCATACTGGAATCAACGGAAATAAAAAAGCTTTGGCCGGTTTTCAACACCGCGCAGAAACGGCAGGAAGACCTCTTTGGCATTTTTGTGTATGAGGATCAAAATGGCTACATGCGGCTGGCCATTGAAAGGAAGCGAAAGAATTCCAATCCTATTTACACCTTTCATTATAAAGTAGACGGACACGGCGTGCTGCGAAAGCTGATGAAAGACTATTCTTTGTGCCCCAAGCTTTGTTTTATGCAAACCGATGCGGACAAATGCATCGGCATGCTGGAAGAGCATTGCTTCGGCGCTTGCGAACGCACCGAGCCTTCCGGTGTGTACAACGAACGGGTGTTGCAGGCCATTGCCTCGCTAACGAAAAGGCCTTCTTATGTGGTGCTGGACAAAGGGCTGACCGACGACCAGGTCTCCTGCATTATGGTGGTGCAGGGAAGTTTTTTTGGCATGGGATACCTGCCCCGGGAGTTTGCCGATATCAGCTACAAGGCCATTGCCGAATACATCAAGCCCTATAAGGAAAACAGTTATATCCGGAACCTGCTGAATGCTTTTTATACGGTTAATCCAACACAGGTAAAACTATTGAACGATTTGCCTTAGGTATAACCGTGAGCTGTGGGCCATCAGCAATCAGCCATCAGGCTCTTCCCACTCACCGCCAATTACATCCATTCAAAGTTCTCCGCCTTGGGCATTTGGCTGAAAACTTCGTGTACTTCTTGCGGAGGAGAAGTTAGCTTTCGTTGCACCAGGCTCATCCAGGCGCCGTCAACGGTTAAAACAGCGCAAAGGGTATCGTCGTTTTTTGTTATTTGGTGCTGAATGCTCC
>JAEVYV010000083.1 GCA_023392575.1 Bacteroidota bacterium
CGCTATGACAGTAGAACAAATTGAGACGTTTTTAGAAAAAGAGACGATCCCACAAGGAAAAATCATTCGTTTTGAATTGAAAAAAAGAGACCCGGTCCGGGGATTGATCGTAAAAGGAAGAGATTACAACGATTTGAAAGCAAAGAACTTCTGGCGCATTGTGACCCAGAAGAACTTGATGGCCTATCAAAAAACAAACGATATCAACCTGGCCAAAATATTTGCGGGTTCTGATTTTGCCAAGCTTTCCTTGGTTACCAACAAGCCGGAAGAATAACCCTCCTTTAATAGCATAGTTTTTACCGCCTCCATCAATGGTGCAAAACACCGTTAATAGAGGCTTTTTGCTATGTGGTCAAAGATTTTAACGGCATGTTCCCTTGAGTTTTCGATAAACAGCCGGTGTGTATTCATGCCGCCGCAGATGACCCCTGCCAGGTAAATGCCGGCCTGGTTTGTTTCATGCGTTTCTTCGTCATAAGCCGGCTTGCAGGTTTCGTCCGCGCATAAGGCGATTCCTATTTTCCGCAGAAAATTTAAATTGGGCTGATAGCCCGTCAAAGCCAGTACCCAATCGTTTGCAAGCGTTAATTTTCCTTCCGGGGTTTGTATGTCCACTTCGTGCTCGCGGATGGCCGCTACGGTTGAATGAAAATACGCTTTGATGGATCCTTCCTTGATCCGGTTCTCAATATCGGGCCGCACCCAATATTTTACCCTTTGCCCGATTTCCGGCCCCCGCACCACCATGGTTACCTCCGCACCTTTGCGCCAGGTTTCCAGAGCCGCATCCACCGCTGAATTTTGAGCCCCCACCACCAGCACTTTTTGAAAGGCATAAAAATGCGGATCGTTGTAATAATGCTTTACTTTGGGCAACTCTTCACCGGGAACGTTTAGCAAGTACGGAATATCATAAAAACCGGTGGCAATAATTACGTTGCTGGCTTGGTAGCTGGTTTTGCTGGTCACCACCTCAAACTGCGGATTTGCAGCACCGTCTGCCGGATCCTGCTTTTTTACATCCACTACTTTTTCAAACAGGTGGATGTTTACCGCATTGTCCTTGGCTACTCTTCGGTAATACTCCAAAGCCTCGCTGCGGGTGGGCTTGGCATTGTTGGACACAAAAGGCACCTGGCCGATCTCCAGCCGTTCCGACGTGGAAAAAAAGGTCATGTTGACCGGGTAATGATAGAGCGAATTAACCAGCGTGCCCTTTTCCAGGATCAAGTAATCAATGCCCCGCTTTTTTGCTTCCAGGGCACAGGCGATGCCAATGGGGCCGCCGCCAATGATAATGACTGTATAGTGTTGTGGCAAAACAATTCCTTTTTGCAAATATATTTTTCAATGCCGTGAAGACGGCGTTATTATTTGGCTCGGGTCCGTTACAGGCCGCACAAGGCGTTGTTTATTTTAGTATATTACGATACAGAATGAGACTAAAAATCTATTTATATTTTTTATTTCTCATTGGCCTTCCTTTTACATTGCCAGCGCAACAAGTTGTGGCCCTCACCATCGACGGTACCATCAATCCGGTAACGGCAAGCTTTATTCAGCAGGGCATTCAAAAAGCCGAAAAAGAAAATGCCCAATGCCTGCTGATTTATATCAACACCCCCGGCGGCCTGCTGAAGTCCACCCGCATCATTGTGGGAGAAATGCTGGATGCGCCGGTTCCTGTGGTGGTGTATGTTTCGCCGGCCGGAGCCCACGCCGGTTCGGCCGGTGTGTTCATAACCCTGGCTGCTCATATCGCGGCCATGGCTCCGGGAACAAACATTGGAGCCGCACACCCGGTAAGCATGGGCGGCGGGGGGATGGACACCACCATGAACGAAAAAGCAACCAATGATGCCATTGCGTTTGTTCGCACCATTGCCGAAAAAAGAAACCGGAACACCGAATGGGCGGAAGAGGCCGTGCGCCGCAGCGTAGCCATTACCGGAGCCGAAGCGCTTCGGCAAAAAGTAATCGATTTGATGGCGGTCAATACCAAAGACCTCTTGGAGCAAATCGATGGCAAAACCGTTGAAATTAGTTCCGGAACGGTAACGCTCGATACAAAAAACGCCCGGGTAACCACCCTGGAAATGAGCTTTGGCGAAAAGCTTCTCAACATTATCAGCGATCCAAATATTGCCTACATCCTGCTGATGCTTGGCTTTTACGGCCAGCTTTTCGAACTCTATAACCCCGGCGCCATTTTTCCGGGGATTGTTGGCGTGCTGGGGCTGATCCTGGGCCTGTATTCGCTAAACACCCTTCCCGTTAACTATGCCGGTCTGGCGTTGATTGTGTTTGGAATTGTTTTATTCCTGCTCGAGATCAAAATCGCAAGTTATGGCCTGCTTACGGTAGGCGGCATTGTTTCGCTGCTTTTGGGTTCGCTGATGCTGATCCGCGGCGATTCGGGCTTTGCGTTTTTGCGGATTTCCCGAAGCGTGATTGTTTCGTTTACCGTACTAAGCGCCTTGTTTTTTCTTTTTGTCATTGGCGCCGGGATAAAAGCACAAAAAGCCCGCCCCGTGACCGGTTTGGAAGGATTTATAGGAGAGACGGGCACCACCCTGGAAGTGCTCGACCCGCAGGGAAGCGTTCAGGTGCATGGCGAAATCTGGCAGGCCGAATCCCTGGGCGGAAGAATTGAGGCAGGAGAGAAGGTTTCCATAAAATCCATGAAGAACTTTAAGGTATATGTTGAACCACTGCTAACTTCTAAATAAAAACTATGGAACAGTATCCCATTGTCCTGATTGTGATCGTTGTCTTTGTCCTGATCATTCTGAGCAATGCCATTCGCATTTTGCGGGAATACGAAAGGGGCGTTGTTTTTCGTTTGGGCCGCCTGGCCGGTCAGAACGGGGTGCGGGGTCCGGGACTGATCTTGCTCATCCCCATCATTGATAAAATGGTGAAGGTGAGTTTGCGAACCGTGGTGCTGGATGTGCCGCCGCAGGATGTGATTACCCAGGACAACGTTTCCATTAAAGTCAATGCGGTGGTTTATTTCCGGGTCATAGAGGCACAAAAGGCCATTGTGCAGGTTGAGAACTACCTGCTGGCCACATCCCAAATTTCCCAAACAACCTTGCGCAGTGTGTTGGGGCAATCCGAACTGGACGATATTCTTTCACAAAGAGATAAGATCAACCACCGGCTGCAACAGATCATCGATGCCCATACAGAGCCCTGGGGGGTAAAAGTTACCAATGTGGAGGTGAAACAAATTGACCTGCCCCAGGAAATGCAGCGGGCCATGGCCCGGCAGGCGGAAGCCGAAAGAGAGCGCCGTTCAAAGGTCATCTCCGCCGAAGGCGAATACCAGGCCTCGCAGCGCCTGGCCGATGCGGCACAAATTTTATCAAACCAGCCCAGCGCCTTAACGCTGCGCTATTTGCAAACCCTGGTGGAAATTTCTTCGGAACACAACACCACCACCATCTTTCCCGTCCCCATTGACATATTAAAACCCTTTATAGACAAAGGCGAAAAGTAAACCGCCTGGGCAGGTATCAGCCCAATATCCGGTAGCCCTTCATGACCTGTATTTCGGAACCCTCCGCCAGAAACACGGACCTGGGTTTTTGATTCAACGCCTCCACAAAAACATTTCCGTAAAGGCGGGCTACGCTGCATTTTACCTCGTATTGTCTTACGGCATGTACGTTCCACTTGGGGTGGGCTACTTCGTATACCCCTGTGCATTCCCTGCCTACATAGGTATAACCCCAATAGTGTTCTGTAATGAATTCTTCTTCTGAACCCGGAACAATGGGTTTGGGCTCTGCATCGGCCAGGGCCTTTAAGTAATTCCATTCGCCATCCACTTTCCAGCAATATTCCACCTGCAACCCTTTTTCGGTTGTCTGCCAGAGGTGCTTCATGGGATGCGTGGCGTATTTTTCCTTGTAAATAGTGTTTGCCACAAAGGTGATCATGCGGCGCGGAACGATCTCCTTCATGAACACAACACCTCGTTTCCACTGATGGCCTTCTTTATAGCGGACATAAAAGCGAAGGTTTACCTCCTCAAAACTGCGGTGAAAGGGAAAAGCGATGCCCCCAACCTTTGTGTTTTTGAACAAAAAGCCCACCAGGCTTACATAGCACACGCCGTTGTAATGATCCAGTTCTGTATGGCAAGGAAGATGCTTTTGTAACACGGCCGGGTCAATTTCATAATTAGCCATTAATAAATTGCGCCATTCTGCGGTAAGGAATGCTTTAGCCATGTTTCAAAATTACTGGCGAAAACATATGGATACCGCCACAAAGCACAAACTATAAACTGTTCCTATCTTTGAGCAGCAAATATTGCTTTATGAATAAAGAAGTTTATATCGTTTCTGCCGTCCGAACGCCTATGGGGAGTTTTGGCGGTGTGCTAAAAGATGTGCCAGCCCCCCAGTTAGGAGCCATTGCCATAAGGGCTGCTGTAAAAAGGGCCGGCATCAATCCCGAACAGGTGAACGAAGTTTTGATGGGTTGCGTATTGCAGGCCAACCTGGGACAAGCCCCGGCCCGTCAGGCAGCGAAGTACGCAGGCCTTCCGGATAAGGTGGTTTGTACCACGGTAAACAAGGTTTGCGCCAGCGGCATGAAAGCCATTGCCCAGGGCGCACAAAGCATTCTAT
>JAEVYV010000095.1 GCA_023392575.1 Bacteroidota bacterium
GCATCAACCGGGGAGTCAAACAAAGAAACGAAAAGGGAATTTGGGTATTGCATGCTACCGGCATGCCCAGCGTGTTAATCGAAACCGGCTTTATTTCGAACAAAAAAGAAGAAGAATACATGGTGAGCGAACAAGGGCAGGCCGAAATAGTACGGGATATTACCAATGCTTTAAAGAATTACATAACTATATTGCAAAACCAAAAAGCACCGGCGGGCAACGTCAGCGTTCCGAAAAACAACCAAAAGGAAACCCTGAGCTTCCTGCAGGCTATTGAGCAAAAGGAAATCAGCAAATAATTATATCATTTAATGTTTGTATTGAGAACTGTGTAACCGAATTAAACCCAAACAGATTTGATATGCTTAAAAAAACTTTAGTACTCCTTTGTTTTGTGGCGGGAACAGCTCTTTTGTACTCCTTTACAAAAGAAGCGCCCCGGCAACAGGTATTAAAGACCATCATCATTGATGCCGGCCATGGAATCATGAAAAACGGCGGCTACAACGGCGCCCGGGGTTCTTATTCTTACGAAGATGAAATCTGCCTGGCGATTTCCAAAAAACTGGTTGCCCTGGTAAGCAAGGAATTGCCCGACGTTAAGATCATTGAAACCAGACCCACAAAATATATTACCGATTTACGCGAAAGGGCCGACATCGCCAATCAAAACCGGGGTGATCTGTTTGTGTCGATACACGTAAATGCAATGCCGCCCATTCAGAAAAGAGAATTCCTTGGCTATAAAACCCAAGTATATTATACAGGCAAGGGCAGCAAAAGAAAGAAACACACCAAAAAAGTGCCCAGGTACCGCTATTACGAAGTACCCAACACAAAAGCCCGCGGCACGCAAACCTATATTTGGGGTGCCCACAAAAGCGAGGACAAAGAAGTGGCGGTTCGTGAAAACGCCCCCATGCTGGCAGAAGATAATTACAAGGAAAAATACGGCGATATTGACCCCAACTCCCCCGAGTTTGTGGCTTTGTCCCTGGTGAAAACCAAACAGTTTGCCAAACGCAGCGCCACCCTGGCCGAAATGGTAGAACAGGAATTTGCCAAGGCGGGTCGTAAAAGCGGAGGGCCGCACCAGCGGCAGGTGGGTATTTGGGTATTGCAGGCCACAGCCATGCCCAGCGTTTTGGTGGAAACAGGTTTTATCACCAATCCCGAGGAAGAACGCTACCTCAATAGCGAAGAAGGCCAACAGGAAACGGCTCAATGCATTACCGCGGCCCTGAAAAACTACGTGAATTGGATTGAAAAAAGGCAAAACACGACCAATGCGGTTACACAGTTTAACACCCAACCCGCCAAAGCGTCTGCCGACACCCGTGCTTTTCTGGAAGCGGTAGAAAACAAAGAAAAAAACCGCATGAGCAGATAGTCTGGCCGGTGCGGCAAAAGCACCGATCATTTAGCCTGCCGGGCTTGACCGCCAACTTTTATCCCCGGATCAAAACTTTTGGTTTTGTGCGCCACATGCTGCTTGGTTTGGAAAGCTGCGGCGCCTTCTCCCCTTTTCTGCCGTTTGGTACGATTTTTTTGTCCTGGCCTTTGCTGTGTCGGGCTGATTACAAGGTTGACTATTTATTGCTTATTTTGAGAAAGATTAGGCAATAGGACTGGTAAGGCAATCGGCTACAAAACGAGCTGGTTCTTTACCCGGTAATTTCGCGGCAAGTAGCATGTGGCCATTGAATCAATAAAGATCTTACATGAAATTAAGCAATGAAACCAAGATAGGCTTGCTGGCTATCGTTTCAATCGTAATTCTCGTTCTTGGCTTTAATTTTTTAAAAGGCAGAAGCCTGTTTTCCAAAACCCCGGTGCTTTTTGCCGAATTTTCCAATATCGGCACTTTGGAAAAATCCAACCAGGTAAAGATCAACGGCCTGGCCATAGGCACGGTATACAATGTAACTCCTAAGGATAAAGAGGTGAATAAAATAGTGGTGGAAATCCATCTGTCCAAAGAGATTGACATTCCCACCAACTCGATAGCCTTTATCGACGGATCGCTGGTGGGCAGTGCCTTCATCAACATTTCCAAGGGCGAAGCCAAAACCTATCTGCAGAGCGGCGATACCATTTCCACAAGACTGGATCAGGGGTTGCTCAACGATCTAAAAGCCCAGCTAACGCCTACCATTACCCGGGTGAACGAAACCCTGGATTCGTTGAAATACACCATTGGGGTACTAAACGATGTGTTTGACCCGAACACCCAAAACAATTTACGTTCGCTGATTGGCAATTTAGCGGTATCATCTGCACATTTACAGCAAATGCTGAATGCGCAAAGCGGCATGCTGGCCAAATCACTTTCCAACATTAATGAGGTTACGGCCAATCTGGCACAAAACAACGACGCCATCAGCAGCTCGATCCGAAACGTAGAAGTGGCCACCTCAAAGCTGGCCAATGCCAACATCGATGGCACCATTGCCGCCTTGCAGGCAACCATACACGAACTAAAAAATACGGTTAGCACTATAAATTCCAAAAACGGAACACTGGGCCTGTTGATGAACGACCGGGCTCTGTACGACCGGCTGGACCACATGGCCAACCGCCTGAACACGGTTGCGCTGAGCGCCGAGATTTTATTTGACGACATCCGCCTGCACCCCAAACGCTACGTTAATATTTCTGTTTTTGGAGGTAAGAACAAAGGCGAGCCGCTAACTTCGCCGGCAGCAAAAGACACGCTGAGATCAAGCCAATAAGATGAGACAAAAACTGACATTCTTTTTTACGTTTTCTGCTTTCTTCAGTACATACCTCCAGGCTCAATCCCCTGCCGGCGATACCACCAAGGTACATATCTTAGATGCCAATTTTTTACGCTTATTGCCCGAGTCCAACCTGCAAATCCTGTCCGGCAATGTGCGGTTAAAGCAGGGGAACACCCTATTTTATAGCGATAGTTGTGTTGTAAACAACGTGGCCAATACATTTGAAGCATTTGGAAACGTTCATATCATCGACAACGACACCACCCATGTGTGGGCTAATCACCTCAACTACATTGGAAATCACAAAATGGCCTACCTGAACGGCAATGTGAAATTAACTGACGGACATGCCACGCTTACCACCAAAAGCCTTGAATACGATGTGGCCAACAATATAGGCACTTATAAAACCGGCGGCCGGTTGGTGAATAAAAAATCGGTGCTGACCAGCATAGAAGGCGTTTATTACACCGACACCCGCGATATTTATTTTAAACGCAATGTTGACTTAAAAGATCCGGCTTATCAGTTAAAAACCGACTCTTTGCACTACAATACCGAAACACAGATGGCCCGGTTTATTGCCGAAACACACATTATCGACAGTTCCAAAAGAGAGATCAGAACCAAAGAGGGGTACTATGATGTCGCCCACAACCGGTCCGAGTTCACCTCCCGTACCACCATAAAGGACAAAGCCATGACGGCCGTCGGCGACCGGATTGCCAGCGACGACTCCACCAAGATCATGCAGATAGAAGGCAACGCGGTACTGATTGATACGGCACAAGGCGTAAACATTTTAGCCAACCGCATTTTTGCCAACAAAAAGACCGGTGCTTACCTGGCCACCCTAAAGCCGCTGATGATCATCAGGCAGGAAAAAGACTCGATCTACATAGCTGCAGATACCCTGTTCTCTGCACGGCTGACCGATCTGTATAAGGGTTCCGACAGCCTGTTGAAAACCTTGAACCTAAAAGAAGAAGACAGCACCAACCGGTATTTTGAAGCATACCGGCATGTCCGCATTTTTTCCGATTCCATGCAAGCCGTCAGTGACAGCCTTTTTTATACGTTTAAAGATTCCATTTTCAATCTCTTTCACGACCCCGTGGTATGGAGCCGCAAAAGCCAGATCACGGGAGATACGATTTACCTCTACACCAAAAACAAAAAAGCAGACCGGGTAAAGGCCTTTGAAAACAGTTTCATGGTAAGCGAAGTGCAACCGGGCATTTACAACCAGGTGAAATCCACCCGCATGGATGGCTACTTTAAAGAAGGCACCATCGACTCTGTACGGGCAAGGGGCGCCGCGGAATCCGTTTATTTTATACAGGATGCGGACAGTGCCTTCACCAGTATTAACCAAACAAACAGTGATGTACTGGACGTTTATTTTTCAAAGGGTGAGGTAGAAAAAGTGGTCTTGCGCAGTACGGTAAAAGGTACCGTATGGCCCATATCGCAAAAAAAACCAGCGGAGATGCGGCTGCCCGATTTTCGCTGGCTGGAAAACCGAAGACCCAAAACAAAGTACGAGTTGTTTGAATAGCACCCTTCCTCCTTCTATTTAGCCTTACATATTTTCTGCACAAGCATGCAGAGGTTCGTAGGAAAACGGCAATCTGGTCTTTTTCCTTACAAAAAATAAAAGCTCTTGCGGTTTTATGCATGAGTTTTCCTTATTTTGGTGGCAATTGACTAACGAATGCTAAAACGAGAGCGACAAGCCTACATCCTCCACCAGGTCAACCTGCACAACAAGGTGCTGTCC
>JAEVYV010000174.1 GCA_023392575.1 Bacteroidota bacterium
GCGCAAAAGTAAGCGAAGCACCGAATATGCTGCTATATTGATTTCATAAAATAGTGCGGCGGAAAAGAGAGACCGGGTTGGAGGCTTTCCGAAAAAAGGCCATAGACCGTAGACCCACTGCCGCTCATGGCTGCATACACGGCGCCTTGCCCGTACAACTGCTCCTTAATCTTTTTGATTTCGGGGAAGTGCGAAAAAATGGGCTCTTCAAAATCGTTAATTAGATGATGTTTCCATTCTTCTACCGGAAGGTTGATGATTGCCCTCAGCGATTCTCTGTCCCCACGTGGGGTTATTTGGGAAAAGGCCCAACCGGTATTGACCGGAATTCCCGGATTGACCAGTAAGATTCTATAAGCCGATAAATCAAGCGGAATGGGATCCATTTTTTCTCCTCTACCCCGGGCCACACAGGGTTGGTTGATGATAAAAAAAGGACAATCGCTCCCCAATTGCAAGGCATATTGCAGGAGCTGTTCCTGGGTGAGGCCCAGGCGAAATTTTTGGTTGAGGAGCGCCAGGGTAAACGCTCCGTCGGCACTGCCGCCACCCAATCCGGCGCCGGAGGGAATTACTTTGTGCAGATGCATTTGCAAAGAGGGCAGTTGCGGGAAATCAGCTTTGACTAATTGCCAGGCCTTGTAACAAATATTTTTTTCCGGCGGCAGATCCATAGCCAAACCGGAAGAAGTGAATTCCATTTCTCCCCAGGAAGAAGAGGGGTTTTGAACAATTTCCAGGCCGTCTTTGAGCGGAATGGGGTAGAAGACGGTTTCCAGATCATGAAAGCCATCCGCCCGTTTTTGCAGAATCTGTAATCCTAAATTGATTTTACAATTTGGGTATAAGATCACAAACTATTTTAAGGATTTACTCAGCGGTTCTTTTGCGGTTGTTGATTTCATCCCTGATGGCAATGGCCCGGATATAATCTTCCTGCTCCAGTACTTCGTTCAAAAGCGCATTTAAATCTTCCAGGGACATGGCTTTCAGATCGCCCTTGCCGCCGGCCTCTTCTTCGCCGGAAGAAATGGAAGGCGATTTCTTCTTTTTGCCTGTTGTTCCCGGATCTTCCATTAATATCCCGGCGCTTTCCAAAATATGCTCATAGGTGTAAACAGGACAACCAAACCGAACAGCCAATGCCAGGGCATCGGAGGTGCGGGAATCAATTTCAATGGTGTCGTTGTCGGAAGAGCAAACCAGTTTGGAGTAAAAAATACCTTCCTGCAGATCAGAGATGACGATCTCGTGCAGTTCAATATTAAAAGCAGCCATGAAGTTCTTCATCAGGTCGTGGGTGAGGGGACGGCTGGGTTGCATCTTTTCCAGCGCTACGGCAATGGCCTGCGCTTCAAACCCGCCGATCACAATCGGCAACCGGCGCAAACCGTTCACTTCACCCAACACTACTGCATACGAATGTGTTTGCGTAATACTGTGTGAAAGAGCCACGATTTCCAATTCGATTTTCTTCATAACCTATAAATAAAACAACCTTTTAGCTAAGGCTTGCAAACCTACATATTTTAAGCGAAAAATCGTGAGTGGTCGGCCACCAATCGCCATCCGTTGGATGAAATAGCAGATTCTTAGCAATAGGCGGCAAGCACAAACTAAACCGGAGAAGCAGGGATTGACCACAATGGGTCAATCCATTAAGCCTGACCTTTTAATTTTTTGATGGCAGCGTTGAGTTTAGGCACAACCTCAAAAGCATCGCCTACAATTCCGTAATCGGCCGCTTTAAAGAAAGGCGCTTCCGGATCTTTGTTAATCACGACAATCACTTTGCTGCGGTTAACGCCGGCCAGGTGCTGAATGGCACCGCTGATGCCGATGGCAAAATACAAATTGGGGGCAATGGCAATTCCGGTTTGTCCTACGTGTTCGTTGTGGGGCCGCCAATGGGCATCGGCCACGGGACGGCTGCAGGCCAGGGCGGCGCCCAGCGTATCGGCCAGTTCTTCCACCATACCCCAGTTCTCGGGGCCTTTCAAACCACGGCCCGCACTCACCACCACGTCGGCTTCGGTTAACGAAACCTTGCCTGAGGTTTTGGTTGTGTCAATGGTTTTGATTTTAGGGGCATCAACCGTGGCGTTGAACGAAACCACTTCGGCCACACCATCGGCTTCGGTAATGGCAAAGGCATTTACGTTCAGCGAAATCACTTTTATATCGGTGGTGATGGAAACATTGGCAAACGCCTTACCGGAGAAAACATTCTTGCGGACGACAAATCCATTGGCCGTATCGGGAAGGGCCGTAGCACCTGCGGCCAGCCCTGCTTTAAGGCGAACGGCCACCCGGGGCGCCAATGCCTTGCCGCTGGAATTATTGGAAAACACCACCACTTTGGCACCTGTTTGCTCGGCTACCTGGGTCAGCACTTTGGCATAAACTTGCGAATCGAACTGCTTCAGATTGTCGCTTTGAACCTGATGAACTTTTTTAACCCCGTGCTTTCCCAAAGCTGCAAGGTCTTCGGTTACAGTGCCCAATACGACCGCTTCGGCTGTGGTACCGGTTTGCTCCGCTATTTTAGCCCCATAGCTTAGTGCTTCGTGCGAGGCTTTTTTAATGTGCCCGTCTGTATGATCAACAAATATTAAAACGCTCATGTTTTGAATTTGGAAATTTGATAATTCGACAAGGTGACAAGGACTGCTCAATGCCCGCCTGTCTTTACTAGCTCACTATTGTTTTGAACGATGAAGAGTGCGACGCAACAGAAGTTCAATTAGGATTACCACTGCCGGCTACACCCTGATCACGTTTTTTTAAAGAACTGTTTGTGTTTTGAAAACGGCCTCTGTCTTTCATCGGCACATTTTCAATGAACACATTAAATGGCCCTCGCCTCCTCGTGCAGCAGCCGCACCAGCTCATCCACATTATCCGCCGACACCAGTTTGACCCCGGCTTTTGCAGGTGGCAACTGAAACTCTGTGTATTGTGTCAACGCATCTACCGGCACCGGTTCGGCTACTTTCAAGGGCTTGGTTCGGGCTGCCATAATGCCCCGCATGTTCGGGATTCTGGCTTCGGCCATTCCTTTTTGGCAGCTAACCACCAAAGGAAGAGATACTTCCAGGGTTTCTTCCCCGCCTTCAATTTCTCTTTTTACGGTGGCGGTTGTCCCATTGATCTGGAAATTGGTTGCATTGGCCACATAGGGCAGATCCAGCAACTCGGCCAGCATTCCGCCCACGGCGCCGCCGTTGTAGTCAATGGTTTCTTTGCCTGTGAAAATGAGATCGTATCCACCCTGTTTGGCCACTTCGGCAATCTGTGCGGCTACCTGATAACTTTCCAGGGGTTCGGTATTAATGCGGATCGCTTCATCGCCACCCAAAGCCAAAGCCTTGCGGATGATGGGCTCGGCATCGGCGCCGCCCACATTCACCAAATGAATGGTCGTAGAGGCATCGGCCTCTTTCAGCTCAATAGCGCGAACCAAAGCATACCATTCGTCGTAAGGGTTGATGATCCACTGTACGCCGGCTTCAGCGAATTTCGTGTTGTTGTCACTGAAGGCTATTTTTGCCGTGGTGTCAGGCGTTTTACTTATACAAACAAGAATCTTCATACAACTAAATTAAAGCAAAATTTACTTAGTTGCTTATGCAACTAATGAGTTTTACAAATATAAGTTGCAAATATATCTGAAACATAAATGGACAGGATTGAAAAACTAAAACAGTTTTTAACGGTGAACCCGGCAGATAGTTTTGTTCAGCATGCGCTGGCGCTGGAATACATAAAACTGGGGGCGGATGCCGAAGCAAAAAAAGTTTTTGAGGATTTGCTGCACCAGAATGAAAACTATGTTGGCAGCTATTATCATTTGGGCAAGCTGCTGGAACGGGCCGATGCCAAACAGGATGCCATTCGCTGTTATGAAAAAGGCATGCTCAAGGCAAAGGAAGCCAGAGACCAGCATGCGTATAACGAACTGCGGGCGGCCTACGAAGATTTGATCGATTAAACAGGAAGCGTTTCGAAATCGTCAAACTTATTACCAACGAGCCCTTTGATGTTGTCGTGTTCTTGTGGTGAGGAAACCGCTGTTCCGCCACAAGCTTCACCATTCAGGACAAATATTAAGCTACTAAATGAACTTATTTCAGCAATTTAAAATACAAATTGGGAGAAAAAACCTTCCGCAAAACCATCTGCTCCTGTTGGCTGTAAGCGGCGGTATCGATTCGGTGGTGCTTTGCGAATTATGCAACCAGGCAGGGTTGAACTTTGCCGTGGCGCACTGCAATTTTGGTTTGAGAGGAGAAGAGAGTGACCGGGACGAACAATTTGTGAGAGGCCTGGGGAAAAAATATGGCGTGGACGTTTTCGTTAAAAAATTTGATACGGCGGCTTACGCCGAAGAAAACAAAATGGCCATACAGGAAGCCGCCCGAAACCTGCGTTATGAATGGTTTGAACAGCTAAGAAAGGAAAAAGCCGCAGCCTGTGTTGTGTTGGCCCATCACGCCGATGACAACGTTGAAACCTTGCTGATGAGCTTTTTTCGCGGCACCGGCTTGCAAGGCATCACGGGCATTCCGGAAGGAGACAGGCAAACGCATTTGTGGCGGCCTTTGTTAAACTTCCGCCGGAGTAAACTGGAAGTTTTTGCCAAAGAAAATAACCTGCAATGGGTGGAAGACTCCTCCAATTTATCCACCAAATACACCCGCAATTTTTTCCGGCACGAATTGATCCCCGCCATAAAAAAAGTCTTTCCCCAGGTAGAAGAGAACCTGCTGGATAATCTAGAGCGGTTCAAAAAAACCAATGCCCTTTACCAACTATTCCTTGAAAAGCTGAAGCAGGAGGTTTGTGAGGCGCATCCTGCCGAAATCCGTGTTCCTGTAAAAAAGCTCCTGAAGTACCGGCACACGTCCCTGCTCTTCGAAATCATTAAAGATTATGGCTTTGGCGAAAAACAGGTGGAAGAAGTGATCAAGCTAACAGAAGCCGAATCGGGAAAATTTATTGCCAACGACCGGTACCAGATCATCAGGCACCGGAACTGGCTGATCATTGCACCCAAAGCCGCCGTTGCGGATACGGTAGCGATTGAAAAAGACCAGGCGCAGGTAATGTTTAGCGGCGGATTGCTGGAGATGCGTTTCCTGGATAAAGAAAATTTTCGTTTGAATAAATCGCCCTTGGTGGCACAGCTAGATGCCAAACACATGGAATTTCCTTTGCTGCTGCGCAAATGGAAACAAGGCGATTATTTCTATCCCCTGGGCATGCCCAAAAAGAAAAAGCTGGCCCGTTTTTTTATCGACCAAAAACTTTCCAAAAACCAAAAAGAAAACATTTGGGTGCTTGAGTCCAACAAAAAAATCCTTTGGGTAGTTGGGCTGCGTATTGACGACCGGTTCAAGATAACAGAATCCACCCGCCAAGTAATACAACTGACCATCAACCCAAGGCAGGAGCAGACCGTGCTGTAGATTTGTTTTTAAGTGTTCAAACAATTGTCAGCAACCAGTTAGCTTGACCAGCCCTTGGCCTGCAAATAGAACTTCACCCCGTCCACAAATTCCTCCAGGGCGTTAAAGTCGTTCATCTTTCCGACAACAATAATGAATGCCACGCCGAATACAGCACCCCAAATATGCGCCGAGTGGTTGATGTTGTCACCGCCCCTTCTGTCGAGTAAAGCGGATATGAGTAAATACAAGGGGCCAAAGATAAAGCCGGGGATGATGGGTGGAATGATGAAAAACCCCACTTCCACATAAGGGGCAATCATTAAGCCTGCAAACACCACGGCGCTTACAGCACCCGAAGCGCCCAAGCTCCGGTAGGCATAATCATTCTGGTGCTTGTAATAAGTGGGGAGAATAGAAATGAGCAGGGAAGCAATATACATGGCTAGGTAGTACCATTTTCCATTGTCCCCGAAAATTTCCAAAAATTTTGCTTCCACAAAACGTCCGAACAGGTACAGGGAGAGCATGTTGAAAATCAGGTGCCCGAAATCGGCATGGATCAATCCGCAGGTAAAAAAGCGATACCATTGTTTTCGATGGGTTACTGCCGGCGGATAAAAAATTAAATCGTCAATGATTTTTTGATTGTTAAACCCACCCAGGGAAACCAGGGTGGTGATGATGACAATGATCAGCGTTATAGAAAGCTCCATATTCGATGAAAGATGTTAGTATGACAGATGGCAGATCGTTTCTGCAAAAGAACAAATATAGAACATAGGGGAGAAGTTGGCCACATGATCATGAAACCTGATAAAGCATAAGGTTAAAACAATAACTAAAAATCCTAGAGGCTCGATGTATCAGAAACTTTCTACCATCTGCCAACCATCATCCGTCATCTTATTTATGGTGATACTTTTCGTTGCGCAGTATGGTACAGGCCCGGTACAGTTGCTCGGCAAGCACCAGACGCACCAATTGGTGGGGAAAGGTTAACGAAGAAAGCGACCACTTGCAGTTGGCCCGCTTCAACACCTGCTCGTCCAAACCAAAAGCGCCGCCGATCAGGAACACCAGATTTTTGGTGCTTTCGGTAGCCCTTTGCTGAATAAAACCAGCCAATCCTTCTGAAGTAAACGTTTTGCCGCGTTCGTCCAGTGCTACGAGGTAGTCTTCCTGTTTCAGCCATTGCAGGATGATTTCGCCTTCTCTTTTTTTTAAATCCATTTCGGAAAGCATACCGGCGTTTTTGGGAACGGGAATGATGGTCCACTCCACCGGAAAATACTTAGAAAGGCGTTTGGTAAACTCGGCAATGCCTTCCTTTACATAAGGCTCGTTTGCTTTTCCTATAGACCAGAGCAATAGCTTCATTTGTTTGCTTTACAAACGCAAATAAAACTATAAATCAACAGGCGCACCAAAGAAATTGTAAAAGAAAAAAGCGCAGCCTTAAGGCGCTGCGCTAAGAGTGTGGTTGGTTAATCCTTTTTTAAGGCTGATGTCTTCAATAACCTGGTCAATCAGATCACGATTGTTTGTGCCTTCCACAAACCATTGTCCGCTTCGGTTGTGTGCAGCCAGCACGGGTGGAAGAATGTTACGGTTGGGGTTTTCAGCGGGATTCAACACAAACCTGCCTTTTTCTTCTTGAACTGAATATCCGACCGGGTTTCCATCTACAAAAAGCACGGTTGAAAAAACGAACATAGGATTTTTGTATGCCGGTTTAGCGAAAACCATACCCAACCGTGCCGATTTATAAATTAAGTGAATCTATTTATCCATCCCTAAAATCATCCTGTAAAAACCAAAAAGAAAAGTGCAAATGTTGATTTTCCTGGACAGATTTCAGCATATTTGAAGTATAAATTCAATCCACGAAAAGCCGCAGAAAAACCAACGCCGATCTTTATCGGTTTAATCCAATCCTTTGTAAAGATCATCAGGCGTCCGTCCGAAAAAACGAAAATAGATTGTTATAACTTTTCATACGCCTGCCTAATCATCCCCTTTCTACAAAGGGGATTTTATTTGCACCCAAGTCTGTTTTTACTTCCGGAAAGCCGGGCTTTTCTCAATAGATCGATTCTTCAAATTGCCGGCTTTTTTGTTTTTTGCGGTCGCTTTTTTTCAGAAGACCGCCAACATGCTTGGCAAACAAATCGTTTGGATCGTACTGCTCAAATTCTTCTTTTAACCTTTTTACGCTTTGGGCATATACGGGATTACTGATTACCTCTTCTACTGCTCTTTTTAATTGTTCCGCCGTTGGTCTTTCGGTTTTTAAGTTCACGCCCAGTTTAAAATAACCAATCCGGGCATTGATCTCGTTTTTCCCCTCGTGCACCCCTGCTGCGACCAAGGGCAATTGGTTTTGGATGGAGAGCAGTACGCCACCGTAGCCCCCGTTGGTTATGTATACATCCGCAAAAGGCATCACCTCGCCAAAAGGAATAAAATCTTCAATAATGATGTTTTCTTCCGGGTACCGGGCCTTTAACTCATTGGTTCGGGCCCCGCCGGTGGTGGCTATGACCAAACAGTCTGAATTTTTAAAAGCATCCAATGCCGGTATTAATAATTTATCGATGTCGGTTTCTACCGTTCCTTGTGTAACCAGTATCACTTTATCGTACTGCCGGAGCTTTTCGTGAAACCAGTCTTGACCTGCTCTTTTTTGTGCATGTGGCAGCAGTGGCCCCACAAAATGAATATGGCTGCTCAGATCGCTGCGTTTGTATTCAAACCCAGGCGTTCCGCTTTGAACAACCAGAGTTGATTTTTGAATGTGGATGTCAAAAATATTGGCACCGCCGGTTTGAATATCGTATTCGGCCAGCATCTTCGCCATGACTTTGGTAGGATAAGCAAACAAAACCTTATCGGCCGCAAACCGCAGAAGGCCCTGCTTGATGCGCCCAAAAATGGTGTACGAAGGCGTCATGCCCAAACCGGCAGGTGGAAGATCTTTCGACGTTTCAGGAAGCGGAAAAACATTCACCCCAATAACCGGGATGTTCATTTTCTCTTTTACAAAAGCAATACCGCCAAAAGCAATATCGGCCACCATGAGCTCAAATTCAAAATCCTCATAAATCTCCTGAATGTCAGCATAATATTCGGGGCTGCGCAGGATAAAAGCATGCACCATGTCAAACTTCAGTTTGGCCACCTGCCCCTTATGCTTTTTGCGTTCGGGAAACACCGCATCAATATCGGGATTGGCGGCAAAGTCCAGCGCTTTCTTCAATTCATAAAAGGGTATGCCCAGCCGGGCAATCTTTGCTTCGTATTTTTTTGAAGTGTACCAGCGCACATCGCAGCCCAGGTTTTTTAAATGAACGGCCAGTCCGGTTAAGGGATTGAAATGGCCATCTGCAGGGAAGTTGGCAAACAGGATTTTAGCACCCGGTCGAATGGAAGTAGTCATTGTTTAGGTTTGTATGGTTAAGTTAATTGAGGCAACGAAATTAGAAGGCGTGTGCCGCCGCAGGAATTCAATAGTGCATGAACCGGTTATTTTATCTGATGAAATGTAATCAGAAAACACAGCTACAATTCATACAGGTTTTTCCTCAATTGGTACATGATAACCTGCTGCCGTGCAATGATCGCTGTAGTTTTGAAGTTGTTTTGGATAGTGGCAATGATGGAACTGTAAACTGTTCAACATGCACAAGAGACAATTGATCCACACACATCTTTTGACTGCTTTTTTACTGTGCGGCATTTTGCTGCATGCGGGCAAATCTCCTTCTTCCTGCAGCCAACTAAAGATGTGCCCGGCAGCCGATGCCTTTGTAAAAGCAAAGCCGGTGGTGGAAACCAGCCGGTTCATCCCTTCTGTTTTGTTGTTTTAATGCCGGCGCAAACCGGGCGGCAGTAAGACTAGCCATGCACCTGGCAGGCTTCCAACACATTGCCATCGGGATCAAAAAAGAAAAAATACTTCACGTACTCATCTTCAATTATTCCACTGGTTTCAATATGTCGGCTCCGAAGTTCTTCATTTAAAGCCGTTGCATCGGGGGTTCTGAAAATGGGGTAGGAGGCTGTATCCCTTTGTACAGAAATCTGCTCACTGGTTTGCCATAAGGTTAAGCTTGTCGGACTGTTGGTGTCCAATACGACAAGCTTCATTTTGGGATCGTCCCACTGAGCCACCAACCCAAGTTTTTCCTGGTACCATTTTTTTGATCGTTCAATGTCCTGAACCCGAACAATTACGGTGTCAATTCCCTGTAAAAGCGGTTTGTCTTTCTTTTCCATTCTGTTTGTTTTAGCGCTGTGATTCGTTATTGGTAGTTGGTCCTGTCTGCCTGGCAATTGACCGTTTAAATATAGCACAACGATTCTGTTTGGCCATGCTGTCTTCATTGAAGCGGCAACATGGCTGCCGGCAACAGATTAGCGCATCCCTATAAATAAAAAGTTGTTTCAAAAGCCAAGCAACCTGTTTGGGAGCTTGCCCTTTGAAACAACTGGATTGAAACTTTGATATAATTGCTCTTAATTCAATTTTGCCAATTGATCGGGAGGTATTGGCGCCGGAACGGCGTTTTCTACCGGTGCCGTGGATTTCAAATAAGCAAAAATGGCTTTCAGGTCTTCGTCCGAAGCATAGCGGTACATCGTCCAGGGCATGGGCGGCATCATGGGTCGTGTGTTGTCCAAGCCTTTGTATTTTCCTTCCCGCATGGCTTTAAAAAACTGCGCCTCGCTCCAATTGCCGATACCTGTTCCATCGGAGCTTATATTGGCAGCAAACGAAATCCCCCAGGGCCCGGCATACGCCGTACCATTATGGTTAAGCAATACCCACGACTGCAAGCTAGAAACATCTACCTTGGGTACAGGCATGGATGCGGGGTGGCCCGAAAACATACGGCTGCTGTCGATGGCCGGCCCCTGCGGTGTCATGACCTTGGGCGAATGGCAGTCCTGGCAACCCATGATTGTGACAAGGTACTGGCCCCGTTTTACAAGAGTTTCTTTGGCGGATGCTTCCGTAACGCCGTCCACCAGGGCAACGCCTTCGTTGTTTTGAGAAGAATTTTTATCGCTGTTACAAGCGATAACGGCTGTTGCGACCACAACCGTGAGCGAAGCGAAAAGAACCGGTATTTTTTTCATTTTTATGGTTTGAGATTAAGAATACTTTGTTGAGGGCAGCGCTTTGGGTAAAGCCGCCACCAGCTTTTGAAAACGCAGCTTCGGCAATTCTTGCTTTGCCTTATTAAATAATGTTTGATACACAATTTCCGGTGCCGCTCTTTCCACAGAGCACAACCACACTGCAGCTTCTGAATTGTTGATGCCCCGCAGCATCCATTTGGCATAAAAGTCCTGATGCCAGGGTTCTGTATGCTGCACAATGCTTTCCTGGATCTGCAAAATTTCCGCGTCGCTGTAATGACGCCACAGCAGTCGGTTCGAAAGGTCTTCTTCCTTTGCCATGTGTTTCAGGTTAAACACCAGGAATTCTACGAACTGCATGTTGATCTTTCGGCCGGCAACCGTCCGGTCTTCGGCCGTAAGCAAGCCCTCCAATTCCCGGATAGCGGCGTTTAACTGGCGGGACAGCACCAGGTCTTCCACATGCTCCTGCTCAAAGGCGTCCACCACCGAAGGTTCAAATGGCAGGATGGCCGGAAGAATAAACCTGTCTTCCTTGCGGGCATGTTCATCAAACAGCATGAGCACTTCTTTTACTTTCGCCAGGGCTTCTTCTGTTTCGGCCTCACAAGTATAATCGGCTTGTTGCAAGCTGGTGGCAGCGCTGTAAAGAGCCGCCCTTAGTCCTTTGTGTATCTGGTTAAAAACATTAACGCGTTGCATGGTTATAAAATGTAAGGGTGCTGTTTTTCGGTAAACGAATGGCATTTTTTGGGATGCCCGCAATCAGTTCACAACCGCTCCATTAGGCCCGCCTTTGCTGCCATCCGGGTTGTTCTCTGCCCGTCACCCCATTTCAAACCCTCGTCCGTTTGGTGTTCTTGAAAAAGCAACGCAAAACTGCAAAGAGGATCGCCGTGTGTAAATACGATTGTGCATGAACCGGAGAAATAAAAGCATGAGTTGAGCGCTGTGTTGGGATGCTTAAATGTGGTATCCCCGACATGAAATGACAGGAAGGGTGAATGAATTGTCTTTTTCGGGTGTGAAATGTTCCGGAATCAGCTGCACACTTATTAAATTTGAGTTCTTTAACCTGGCTGCTTTGGTACGACTTATTCTATTGTCTTTTTTCTTGTTCTCCTTTGTGGGTACTGGCTTTACCCAACACGCAAAGCAGTATTCCTTCAGGCATTTTTCGGTTTCTAACGGGCTGGCTTCAAATACCGTGAGTGCTGCGGTGCAGGATGGCGACGGATACATATGGATTGCTACCGTAAACGGTTTGCAGCGCTACGACGGCAACAGCTTTCTTACCTTCCGGGCCAACGACAAGGATCCGTCCTCCTTACCCAGCACCCGCATCATTGCCCTGTTTATAGACAGGAAGAAAAAACTTTGGGTGTTGGGCGATAATTTCCGCATCGGCACTTTCGATACCAGAAAATTTGTTTTTCGCGAAGTACCCATCACCGACAAAAAAAACCTTTTCCCCCCGATCCAATTTTTGGAACTGCCTACCGGCGAGCTGCTGTTAAAAGCACATGGTTTATTGTATCTCTACAAGGAGGCCGACAACCAGTTTATCCCCGCCAACCAGCTTTTTCCCTTACCCGACAAATGGCTGCTCCATAACATCAGTTGGGATGCTTTCAGAAAAAAATACTGGATCACCTCCGACTCGGGGCTGGTGCAGTTTGATCCCATAACTAAACATAGCAATTACCGGGGTCACAACATCGACAAAGATCCCATCATCGAGATGTTTAAGGACCGGACCCATACGGCCTATGTCTTTACCGATGCTGCGGGAAATGTTGCGTTCATGTCCTGGCCGCCCACAACGGGCACTCCCACAATCCTGCGCTACAATAACAAATCGGCGCGGAAAGAGGCTTTTACTTTGATCCCTCAACTGAGTTACCACGAGATCAACGGTTTTCTGCAACAGCGTAATGGCCGGCTATGGGTTTACGGGATGCCTTTTTTTATGGAATGGACCGACGAGAACCAACCCTTCAGCCCTTTGGTCGGGGAAAACCTGGACGAGCCCCGGATCAAATACGACTATGCCTATCATGCTTTTGAAGACCGGGAAAGCAACATCTGGATATCAACCGACAACGGCGTTTATGTTTTTAACCCCGAGGCGCAGATCTTCAATACGTACGGCTTGCTGCGGCCAAAGGACAAAGCGCCCAAGGAAAAACCCGTTACGGCGGTCACACAATTGAAGGATGGAAAAATTTTCATTGGCGCCTGGGGCTCGGGTGGGTTGTATTGTTACGACAACGATTTCAAGCCGCTTCCCTTGCCCTCAGCCTTTAGCGAACGGGCCAAAACATATACCGTATGGGACATGGGAATAAACAGCAAAAACAAAGCCTTGTGGATTACGCTGCAGAGTGGCGGTGTGGTGGTTTACGATCCCAAGGCCAATAAGGTTACAGAGCTTTATCCCGACGTTTTTGGCAAATCCACCATCCGCCAGGTTGACGACGATACACTGGGGAACATGTGGTTTGGCACACAAAACGGCAAACTCATTAAATGGGATTATATAAAATCGGGCGGCGATCCGTCCAAAGGGTATGAACTGGTACACCAAGCCAATAGTTTAATACTGAAAGTACACTATGATTACAAGGGGTTTATTTGGGTGGGGACGGAAGGCGAGGGGCTGTTGAAAATTGATACGCGGACCAACCAAATTGTAAAAAGATTTACACAGGAAAGCCCTCCGGGTGAACGCCTGTTTGACAATTCTCCCAGCGACATGACCTATTACGACGACAGCACGCTGATTGTGACGGCGGGCTGCATCAACATCGTCAATACCAAAACAAATACCATTAGCTATCTGGGCGTGGCGGATGGCTTGCCCTCCAACACGGCCGCATCCGTAGAAAACGACAGCAAGGGCATATTGTGGGTGGGAATGACCAACGGGATCTGCCGCGTTAACCTCCAAAAAAAACTGATTAGCTATTACGACCGCCGGGACGGCATTGCATACGATAAGTTTTCGAAAACCGGCGTGCAGGAACTGCTGGATGGCCGGCTGGTGTTTTTTACCGAACACAATTTCCTGGTCTTTGATCCGGCGGCCTTTGGCCAGCGCAACCGGCCGGCAAAACCCTACCTGACTTCATTTAGGCTGGGCGGCAAGCCTTTGTCCATTGACTCTTTGCTAAAGGCCAGAAGGGTAACGCTCAATTATGACAACACGTCCATCGGAATTGATTTTAGTGCACTCAGCTACCTGCAGCAAACCAAGGTGCATTATTATTACATGTTGGAAAATCTGGACAAGGATTGGATTCACTCGGACAAGCCGATGGAAGTGGTGTATAATTATTTGCCTCCGGGCAATTATGTTTTTAAGGTAAAAAGCGAAAATGCAGACGGCATGACGGGACCGGAGATGGCATCGCTGCCCATCATTGTCCGAGCGCCGTTTTGGAACACCTGGTGGTTTTACGGGCTGGTGATCCTGCTGATCATTACCATCCTCTACATCATTGATAAAGAGCGGCTCAACAAAAGGGCATCCATACGGCAAATGCGCCGGGAAATAGCCGGCAACCTGCACTCGGAAATCAGCAAAACCCTGAGCAACATCAATGTGCTGAGCGAAATGGCCAAGATCAAGGCCGACAAAAACATTGAACAATCAAAAGAGTTCATTGGGCAGATCAGCAGCAAGAGCCGTTATATGATGGAAGCCATGGACGATATGCTCTGGAGCATTGATCCACAAAACGACAGCATGAAAAAGACCATGCTGCGCATCAAGGAACTAACCGACGGCATGCGTTCGTCTTACGATGTGGACATTGACCTGATTGTAGACCATAAAGTGCAGACTCTGGAACTGGACATGAAATTGCGGCATGAGATCTTCTTTTTTTACAAAGAGTCCATGACCTTTTTGCTGGATCACACCTCGTGCAGCCAGATCTTTGTCAATATCAATCAGGTAAAAACAAAGATGCTGATTGAAATACTTTCGGAGTGCCAGATGACGGAAGATTTTAAAAGCAGGTTTCAAAAGATGATCGCCAGAAGGGCCGAGGCCTTATCGGGCACGGTAGATGTGATTGCCGACAGCAGAAGCTTTTCCGTGGTGTTGTATCTTCCATTGAAATAATCCGGGGGCCCGGTTGTTGGCGAAACCTGCCTCCCGTTGAGGAACAACGCTAAACCCCGAATCGAAAAGAACCAAGTCTTATTTTCCCAGCCAGGTTTTGAACTCCGTCACTTTTTCGCGGCTCACAATAGCCTCTTTATCAGTTTCGGGTTTTAGCTGCAACATCAGGCGGTTGCCAAAATAATCATGAATCTGGCCCACGCTGTTTACCGAAATAAAGAAGGAACGGCTGATCCGGAAATACTTGTCCGGGTCCAGCATTTCGTTGAGTTCGTCCATGGTATAGTCCACCACAAATTTTTTGTTGTCAAAGGTTTTGAAAAAATTCAGGCGGCCGTCGCTAAAAAAGTAAGCAATATCTTCTACTTCAACCGAAACCAGTTTTTGCCCGTGTTTTACCAAAAAGCGTTTGCGGAACTCCTTGGTCTGCAATTTTTGCTGCAGTTCTTTTACCAGGTCTTCAATGAGTACCTGCGGAGTGGCCGATTCCGCGGTGTACATTTTTTTCATGTCGCGGTATTTTTCCAGAGCCGCTTGCAGGTCTTCCTTCTGCACAGGCTTCAGCAAATAATCAACGCTGTTTACTTTAAATGCCTTCAACGCATATTCGTCATAGGAGGTGATGAAAATAACCGGACTTTTTACCTGCACGTGGTTAAAAATTTCAAAACTCTGCCCGTCGGCCAGTTCTATATCCATCAGGATCAGATCCGGCGAGGGGTTGGTTTGCAGCCAGTTTACCGTACTTTTGATGCTGTCGGCTTCGCCCACAACGGTTGCCGATTCATCCACGCTCAGGAGCGTTTTTTTCAGCTTTTTTACAGCCAGGTCTTCGTCTTCGACTATTAAAATTTTCATATGCATGATTTAAAGTGATTCTATGGTCACTGTTTTTTGATGCGGAACTCTACTCCATATTAAAGGCAGCACCACGCTAAAGCTGGTTGGGTCTTCCAGCACCTGAAAACCCGGTTCGTTCAACAGTTCGTACTTGCTTTTGATATTCTCCAGGCCAATTCGGTTGGAGGGGCCTTTAACCGTTCGTATCTGCAAATTATTGCTCACCACCAGTTTGTTACCAGCGGTCGTAAAAATATCAATTACCAGTGGTTTGTTTTTCGAAAGCACATTGTGCTTTACGGCGTTCTCCACCAACAGCTGCAGGCTTAAAGAAGGCAGCAGGTACTGGTCGTACTTTTTGTCAATTTCAATTTCTAATTGCACTGCTTCCCCGTGCCTGGTTTTTAACAAACGGTAGTACGACTGGATAAACCGCACTTCGGTTTGCAGGGTGCTGAGGCCATCCTCATTGTTTCGAAGAAGATAACGGTAAACTTTGCTTAATTCGTCTAAAAACACTTCCGCCTGCTTTTTGTCTTCCGAGATCAGGGAGGACAAGGTATTGAAGCAATTGAACAGAAAATGGGGATTAACCTGCCCCTTCAGGGTTTCAAACTCCTGCTGAATGGTAAGCTGCTTTAGCCGTTCGCGTTCCACCACAGCGGTTTTCCATTGCTTGAAGGTAAAATCCGCCTCCCACATGGCCGTAGCCGTAAGCGTTAAAGCCAGGCTGCAGTAAACGGCTATTCGCACATGGCTCATTTCCAATTCATAACCCAGAAACCGGAACGCATCATAGAGGTAAAAGATGGAAACAAAAGCCAGAGAACGGATGGCAAAATGCGAAACACCCAGAACGGTTAGCCGCACACCTGTCTGTCGGATATCGGGAAGCCGTAGCCGCAGCCAGTTCATCATCAGTATTTGCACGTACCAGGACACACAACCAATGAGGTAGATCAGGGGAAAGGAATACAACCACGCTTTTACATCCGTAAAAGCCCGTGTTGCAAACAAAAGATAATTCAACAACAAGCATATAAAGGGCATCATTAAGAAAAATGACAACCATTCAATCCTTGTGGGTTTCAGTACTTTCATGCTTCTGTCAATTCTTTATAGGGTATGAGTGGCAACCGGATGATTCGTTGGTGGGGTGTTTCTTCAATCACAACTTCCTTTTGGCAAAGAAGCCGGAATTTGTTCGCGATGTTCTCCAGGCCCTCCTCACAGCAATCAATGCAATTGAGTTTGGGTTCTATGTTGTTTTTTACAATGAGTTCTTCGTCGCGGGTTTGAATGTCTATGTGCAGGGGGGTGTGTTTGCTGATGGTGTTGACCGCCAGAATATTTTCCAGAATCATTTGCAGGGTCAGGGGCGGAACCCGGTCTTTCCAATGCTGTTTTTCTATGTTGAAAGATAACTGAAGCCCCTCGGCATAGCGTTCCTTTAATAAAAAATAATAAGATTTTATAAACCCGATCTCGGTTTGCAATTCCACCAGCTGTTCTTCATTATTGCGCAGCAGATAGCGGTACACCTTGCTCATGTGATCCAAAAACGCCTCTGCTTTTTCGGCATCGTCCTGGATCAAACAGGACAGGGTATTCAAGCCGTTGAAAAGAAAATGCGGGTTCATCTGGCTCTTCAATCCCAGCAGCTGACTTTGCATGTATTCTTTTTTCAACCGCTCTGTTTCCGTTAAGGCTGTTTTATAGCTTTCGAACCGCGACACCCCCTCGTTCAGAAAGGTCAGGAAGATATTTATGGTGACCAGAGAAATAAAGCATTTGGCAAAATTGGTTTCGCTGTATTCAAAGCCCAGAAAATGAAAAAGATCATAAGCCCTGCAGACTACAGAAATGTACACCCCCGTCATGAGGATGAAAATGGTGATGCAGATTGTTAGCCTTTTGAACAGCTCGTGTTCGTGGGGAAAGCGGTTGCGCAGGGATATGGCCACAAAGCCATAAATCAAAAAAGCAAAGCATAAAAGAATAAAAGTGACCAGGGTGGCCCAGACAAAAACGTTCAGCTCATTGAAATAGCGCTGACCAAAAAGAAAATAATTGGTCAGTGCTGCCATGGGCAGCATGGTACCCACCATGATCGGAAAATCCTTACTGGTGTACTTTGGAATATTGAGACCGATAACCATCCATTTACAATTTAACATTTTTAACAGCCCACCAGCCAAACCACCTTGCCAGTTGAATGGAAAAAAGAATGAATTGTTATAAACCGCGTATGAATTGCATAAATTTTATTTTTAATAAAGGCTTTGATTAAACGATATGCTCTAACTACAACGAACATGGCCTGAAAGTTGATTTTGACACAGGTTTTGCCGGAACCAGCCGCTCCCACCAAACAAAGAACGGAAACAGGCTTGAAAAGCCGATGGATTTACGGCTATTTGCACCGGCTGTTCTTGCCAGAATCTTTCTACTTTTGCGCAACTTTATTAGTTAACGTATGCGTAAAAAAATCCTTGCACCTCTTCTTTTCATTGCTTTCTTTATTTATCTACCCGTACAATCCATGGCCTGGGGCATGCTGGGGCACCGCATTGTAGGCGAAATTGCCGACAAATACCTCACTGCCAAAGCCCGGGCTGAGATACGCAAAATACTGGGCACCGAAACCGTTGCAATGGCCAGCAATTGGGCCGATTTTATTAAATCGGATACAGCATACAGGTATTTAAATCCCTGGCACTATATCAATTTCGAAAAAGGACTGAGTTATGCGCAGATGCAGGACTACCTGAAAACCGACACGTCGGTTGATGCCTATACCCGGTTGAACTTTTTAATAAAGGAGTTGAAAAAAAAGGATTTGCCCAAGGACAAACAAGTGATGTACTTGCGTTTGGTCATTCATATTGTGGGCGATTTAAGCCAGCCGTTGCATGTCAGTCCGGTAGGAACGACGGGCGGCAACGACATCAAGCTGAGTTGGTTCAGCACCCCATCCAACCTGCACCGGGTTTGGGATGAGCAGCTTATTGAATACCAGCAACTGAGTTATACCGAATATGTAAAAGCCATCAATTTTCCGACTCCGGCGCAAAAAAAAGAGTGGATGCACCAACCCGTTTCGCAATGGCTGTTCGATTCGTACACCATTGCCCAAAAACTGCAGGATGAGATCACCACTCCCAACCCCAGGCTTGGATACGAATACAATTTCAGGCATGTGGAAACGCTGAACCAGCAATTGCTAAAGGGCGGCCTCCGCCTTGCGGGCTTGCTCAACGAACTCTTTAAATAGCTTTCAGGCCAAACAAAGAGGGTGGGGCAGAGCCATCTGATCCTGCTTTATGGTCATTAATGAATTTTCCAAACGTCAAGGCAGGAAAGGACCTGCCTTTGACTTTCACACAATTTACCTCACGGCTGATTTCAAAAAACATGCAACTCTAATGCATCTGTTCACTTCTGTGGTACTAAAATTGCAAGGGAAGGAACAAATATTACTGAGCAATGAAAAAACTGACCTTCCTGCTGATAGCTGCATTCCCGGCTATCGGGGCTTTGGCGCAAAGAGGAAATGTTGAATTGGGAATTAAAGGCGGTATTAACCTTTCGCACTACAATGTAAACACCAAGGGCTCCCGAACGGGGTTTCATGCCGGAGCCCTGGCCCACATACACACCAGCAATCGAAAACTGGCTCTTCAACCCGAAGTGGTTTTTTCCACTCAGGGAGCCGAATACAGCAACGGCACTCAAAAAGTTGATTACATCAATGTTCCTTTTTTAATACAGTACCTGGGCCGCGGCGGCCTTAGGCTGGAAACAGGTCCGCAGGTTGGCGCCTTGGTCTCTGCAAAATTCGACAACAATGACGGGGCAGAATCCGATATAAAGAATAGTTTCAAACAAAGCGATTTCGGCTGGGCCTTTGGTATTGGCTTTCTGTCCACCTCGGGCCTGGGAATTGATGCTCGTTACAACCTGGGGCTTAGCGATATTACCAAGGGACGTGGCAATGTTCAAAACAGGGTATGGCAGTTTGGGCTTTTTTACCAGTTTCATTGATTTTCCAACTGAAAAATGTTGTTTATGAAAAATGATCGAAACAGTCCAAAAACCGATCCGCAACAGGACCGCGAAAAAATAGGGCATGAAAGAAATCCGCACAATCCTTTTAAACAACCGGCTGTAGAAAGTGCAGATGAAAAAGAATCGAAGCAGGAGGAAGTTGAATCGGAGCAATTGCGGAAAGAAACCCTAACCGAACGCGACTAACCTCTTACGCAGGTTTTTGGCTATAAGCTCATCGGCAGCATTTGTTAATTAATTATTAAGCACAAGCCTTCGAAAATTCGTTGGGCGTCAGTATTTGCCGCGTCTGAAACACAGGCCGACAAAGGGTTTCCTGCACTTTTCTTCGTTGCTGGCTATTGTAATTGCGCCGTATATTGGCTTATCAAATTTGTACCACCTTAGCTAGTTTTGTTTTGCAATCATTCAAGCCGCCCACTGAATTCTGCCCAACTTTTCTAAAAGTTTTTTAGTTCATATAGCAAGCAATCGTTAGAAGTCTGCTGTTTCTACAGCGGACTTTTCTCAAATCAATTCTTATTAACACAAAAACACATGAAAAGCATTGAAAGAACTACAGAAGCCAAAGTGGAAATCAGGCCTGGGGTATCCCGAAGCTCTGGTTTGAATTTCCAAACGACTCAACCCAAGGTCTATCATTATGTTTCGTCCAAGCAGGAGCCCTCTAAGCAAAAGGCCATGATAAAAATAGACAGGCGTTATTCGTTTGATGACAACGGTGGCGGCTATCAGGGCTTATAGCAACTGCATCAGTAACATCTTACCGCTTCCTTTCTACTTCCATTACCAGCATTTTGCCGGGCCGCTTTGGCTTTCGCATGCACCAATTCACTTCTTCTTTCACGACCACCGGTCACAATTGTTAACGATTTGTTACTGCGCTTAAAAAGAAAAAACCCACTGTAGAAACAGCGGGCGCTAACGATTGCTTGCTATATGAATAGAGATTCTTAGGTCGGTTTGATAATTTCGTAACACAGTTCTGCACTTTGGTAGTGCTGTGCTTTCTTTTGTAAAAGTAGGATGCCTTACTTTCGCAACAGAAATAAAATGCCACTCAATTTACAATGCTGAAATCAGGTTCGGTTTCGCCAAACCCTTTGCAGTATTGGATTTCACAAGAATTCAGATACGATGCCCAACCGATCCACAGACCCCTTATTCCAACTGATACGGTCTCTGCAAAAAGCAGAAAAACGAAACTTTAAGCTGTACGTGCAGCGCAATTCGGCCAACAAAGACTTAAAGGTCATCCGGCTTTTTGATGCTTTGGACAAGATGAATGAGTACGACGAGCCAAGCCTTTTAAAGAAAATTCCGGCCATTAAAAAGCAACAGTTGTCCAATATCAAAGCCCACCTTTACAAACAGGTGTTGGCCAGCCTGCGGTTGTTGCGGAGCGATGAAAGCATTGACATGCAGCTGCACGAGCAACTGGATTATGCCCGCATTCTTTACAACAAAGGCTTGTTTTTGCAAAGCCTTAAAGTACTGGACAAGTTAAAGGAGTTAGCCCTTTCCTACAACCAGGACAGCTTTTTGATACAGATCATTTCCCTGGAAAAAAAGATAGAAACCCTGCACATTACCAGAAGCCTGCAGGACCGGGCGGACCGCCTGACTTTTGAAGCCACTGAAATAAATGAAAAAAGAAGAATCATCACCCGGCTTTCCAATATTGCCCTGCAATTGTATAGCTGGTATGTAA
>JAEVYV010000181.1 GCA_023392575.1 Bacteroidota bacterium
CGCGGTTTTGGCATGGGAAACCGTTATGCCGGCCCAGAAGATCTCCTGATCGGATTGATTGCTCAGCCAAACGGTTTTAAACCCGGCATCCTTAAAAGCGCTCAACAGGCTTTTTTCCCGAAACCGCAGCTCCATTTCATCGGGAGTGGTCCGGGTAATGATCTGGGGTACAGACAGAGCAGTAATGTTGGCGCCTGCAACGGCGTGGGGAAAGACAACTAAATCTTCCCGCTGCAAAAGCCTGGGGGAAGTGGGTCTTCCGTAGCCGTTCACCTGCCAGCTAAGATACCTTGAGGATTCACCGATCACCAGAACATTTAACTGTCTTTGGGCAGGATGGTCTTTTTTAAAAGCATGAAAGGAAAAGTTTTTGGCCTGCTCCAGATTGTTTCCCCGCATAAAGAAATAAGCTTCCAGAAAGCCGCTGACCACCGAAGCGGGATAGTAGCGGCCAAAAAACTCATACTTGTCTTCGTTTTGCCGGTACACTTTCTTGTGAAACATGTACCCGACATTAAATGCCCCCAGCAAAGAGGCCGCCAGAGCCACTTTAAAGGGAAGCCGGTTGTACTGCAGTTTTTTTACGGCATACAAATAAACCGAGAGGTACAGCAGGGTAAAAAACACGTACAGGCCCACATAGCCGCTGACCAGCTCCCGGGCTTCGGTGGGATTGGTTTGAAAGATCCAGAAGAACAAGTCAAAGCCCGGCCGCACTTCGTAAAGTACCATAGCGTAAATGAACAGGGGAGAAAACACAATCCATAACAACAGGACGTATAAATAAAGCCGCAGGTTCCGGTAAAAAAACACCAACGGTATCAACAAAAACGAAGTAGAAATAAAGAGTCTTTTTAATGTGGCCAGTACGGGATGTTCAAGAAGTTCGGTAACCAGGGCGGGCAGCAACAGCAGCAAAAGAACCACAACAACAAGCAGCAACTGAAGCAGCATTTGGGGTTTGGCTTTTTTCCTTATAAAAGCAAGCACTCTGCTCATAACAAATTTGATTAGAATTTGAAATAAGTCATAGAGTCAGAGAATAATAGGCAGGGAAAAAATCAGTGTTCTTGTAATATACTAAATTTTAACACACAGCAGATGTCTGGTAAAGAAAACCTGTTGCGCCAGAGCTTTGGCCCGAATGGTTGGGTGTCGACAGACAGATGGGTTTTGCCGGTTATCAGCCGGGATGGCTGCGGATGTTGATAGCTGCTCCTTCGGATTGGTAAAACGCTGAGTTCTTCAAACCGAAACAGCAATAAGGCCTGCACAAAAATGACTGGAAGGGACAAGCGAAAACAGGAAAACCCGCAAGAGTAAATTACCTTTGCCGCCATTTAATTAATTATGTGTATGCCAATGAAAATAGCTTTTTCCCTTAGCCTTTTTTGTTTCATTGCTGCAACTTCGGCAGCCCAGGAAAAACCCAGGGCCCGCGACCTGGGCATTCCGTTTGACGGCACACCCGGCCGGTACAATGCCATAACCGATGTTCCCGGGATTGAAGTAGGATACAAAACCCTCATCAGTGGTTCGGGCAAACTGGAATACGGAAAAGGGCCGGTGCGGACCGGCGTTACGGTCATTCTGCCAAAGGGAAAATCGGATGAAAGCTATCCGGCCGCCTGGTTTTCTTTAAATGGCGACGGCGAAATGACTGGGCTGCCGTATGTGGAAGATTACGGCACCGGCTCCGGCCCCATCGGCATCACCAATACCAACAGCGTGGGTGTGGTGCGGGACGCCATTGGTGAATGGAACTTTAAAAAGTTTTCAAAAGGAGCGTTCATTGACTTTGCTTTTGGATTGCCCATTGTTGGCGAAACCTGGGACGGCATGCTCAACGACATCAATGGCTATCATGTTAAAAAAGAACACGTTTGGCAAGCCCTGGACAGCGCTGCCGGTGGCAGGATCCGCGAAGGAAATGTAGGCGGCGGCACGGGAATGGCCCTGTATGGTTTTAAAGGGGGCAGCGGAACGGCGTCAAGAGTTTTTACCATCGATTCAGTGCAGTACACCCTGGGCGTTTTTGTCCAGGCCAACTTTGGCGGCCGAAACGAACTGACAATTGCCGGCGTTCCGGTCGGCAGAGAAATAAAAGACAAGCAACCGGTTTTAAACAACCTGAAAAGGAGGGACGGCTCCATCATTGCCATTGTGGCCACCAACGCACCCCTGTTGCCCGGCCAGTTGAAACTGATTGCCAAAAGGGTGACCCATGGAATTGCCCGAACCGGTACGTATTCTCATGACGGCTCGGGAGAAATTTTTCTTGCCTTGAGCACAGCCACCCCCCAATACAACGACAAGAACAGTCAGGAAAGCTGGAAGGTCATTCCCAAATGGATGCTGGATCCCGTGTTCAAAGCCACGGTGGAGGCCACGGAAGAAGCCATCATCAACGCATTGATTGCCGCCGAAGACATGGAAGGCATTAACGGCAATAAATGGTTTGCCCTGCCCCACAACCGTTTAAAAGAGGTCATGAAAAAATACAACCGCTGATGGGTACCTGTAACAGGAAGGCGGCACCGTCTTTCTGCAAGGTTTTTCAATGCCGGGTTGGAGAGGGATAAGCTTGGCTGTCGCCTAAGGAAAACAACCCAACTAATGTCTTTTACGATCCGTCATGCAGCCGATTATGACGACAAACCGAAAACTGATTTTATACATTGCCACAAGCCTGGATGGTTACATCGCCCAACGCAATGACGATCTTAGTTTTTTGTCCCGGGTGCAAAACCGGGAGAGGACTATGGGTACGGCCAATTCATCGCCACGATAGATGCCGTCATCCTGGGAAGAAAAACCTACGACTGGGTGATGAAGCAGGTGCCGGAGTTCCCGCATGCCGATAAAAATACCTACGTTGTCACCAGAACCAAAAGACCCGACCAGGGCAAGACGGTTTTTTACACCGGAAACCTGAAAGAACTAGTAGCTGCGCTCAGGCAACAGCCGGGCAAGAACATATTTTGCGATGGCGGGGCGGAAATCGTCAACACGCTTTTGAAAGACGACCTGATTGACGAGTTTTTTATCTCCGTCGTTCCGGTGTTGCTGGGCGATGGCACCCGGCTTTTCAAAGACGGCGGCCGGACCAAAGCCTGCAACTGGTTTCGGTAAAATCGTTCGATACCGGCCTGGTGCAACTGCACTACCGGCGCAGCGGCCGCTAGCGGCCAGGTTTTAAAACGGCTAATCAAGCATCAGCGAAGTAATGATGTAATCAAAGGCCAGAATGCTGATGCAACTGACCACGACCGCCTTTGTGGAGGCCCGGCCGATTTCCAGCGCCCCGCCCTTCACATGATAACCCTGATAGGCGCTGATCACCGCTATGTTGAATCCAAAAGTAATGGCCTTGACCATGGCCACCCAAATGGTGTAGCCCTGAAAGCCGCTTCGCAGGCCGCGGATGTAAACATCTACCGAAAGAATATGGGCAATAACCCCTGCTGCAATTCCGCCGGCAATGGAGACACCAATGGAAATGATAATCAGCAGCGGCACCATCAGAACGCAGGCCACTATTTTGGGCAGGATAAGAAAAGCCCTTGTGTTGATCCCCATTATTTCTAGGGCATCAATTTGCTCCGAGGTGCGCATGTTTCCCAGTTCCGAAGCGATCCGCGAACCCACCACACCGGCCAGCACAATACAAATAACGGTTGGAGAGAGCTCCAGAATAACCGAATCCCGAACCACGATGGGAATGGTGGTTTTGGGAATGAGCGGATTGGTTAACTGATAGGCTGTTTGAATGGTCATGACCATACCCAGAAACACAGAGATGACGGCAACGATGGGCAGGGAAACAACGCCGATGGCATTGCATTCGGTCATGAACTGTTTCCAGTAAACCTTGCCGTTTTCCGGACGGGCTATAGACCGGTGCAGCATAAGCAGCATGTCGCCAAGCGTGTGAAAGAACTTGGTCATAATACAGAAGTTTAAGGATGGGCAATACCAATCAAGCAGCAAGATTTCAGCCAAGGCCGGCAGTTAAACCTGCTGAACCTCTTCCGTTAAAACAGCTGTACAGTATTGATATGCTTAAAAATAAATATTCAATAAGAAAATAATGTAATGGTTAAAAAGCTTATCTTTTGTACGCTAACAATTTCATTTAACCACAAACCTTCTGCAATGAAACACCTGAAACTTCTCATGGGAGCTGCGGCCTTTTCTTTTATCCTGATGACGGGTTGTAAAAAAGACATCGCTCCCCAAACTGCTCCCGACCCAGTACAGATTCAAGACAAGCTTTCAAACAACCCGTCCGCTCCATCTGCTCTTAAAGTAAAGCTCAAATCCTTGCGTTCTACGCTACCGGCCGGATCGGAAAAAAGACTGCAAAAGACTGCTGGTTTTTTAACCAAACAAAATCCCGAATATGGAGCGTTGCTTCGCAGGATTTTTAAAATGGATCCGGCAGAATGCGATGCAAACACACCGTTGAACCAGTGGCTGGACCAGCAGTTGGCCGACTGGGACGATGAGGTTTTCTACCTGGCAAGCGTGTCAGGCATGTTGATCTTTCCAACCTATGACGCTTTGTTGTTTGAAAACAGTTCGGCCAACCAACACTTTGGCGTGAAAGGTGAGTATACACAACGGGTTACCAAAACGTTCAAGGATTTAAAACGGTTTTGGAACATTGAATCCGGCGGAATGGTGCTGGCGGCCATGCATGGGAGCATGCTGCGTGACCGGGAAAAACTGATCCGGATTGACATGATCCTTTACGGGGATGATCAACCGACTGCGGAATTTTGGGCCGACCTGATCCTATTACTGCTCCGGGAGGTTCCGCAATACAGAAATGGCGACCACCCGATCTTTACCTTCAATGCCTACGCCCAGGATTCCTTTGAATTTCCTCCGTACGGGATTATTCCAAAAAAGATTGTTATGGGTGATGGAATCATGGAAGCCTATACGGCCATTGGGTACAACGATGTGGCGCCCCAGGCTATTCTGGCTCATGAATTTGGCCATCAGGTGCAATACCAATTAAACCTGTTTGAAGGCGAAGGCCCCGAAGCCACCCGCAGAACCGAGTTGATGGCCGATGCTTTCTCTGCTTACTACCTGTCGCATGCTAGGGGCGCTTCCATGCAATGGAAAAGGGTAAAACAATTCCTGCAGGTCTTTTTCAATATCGGAGATTGTGCCTTTGACAGCTTTGATCACCACGGCACACCCAAACAAAGAATGGCGGCGGCGGAATGGGCGTATCATTTGGCCGATAATGCGCAAAAGCAAGGCCACATCCTGACCGCCCAGGCCTTTTCAACATTGTTTGATGCGCAACTGCCCCTGCTGGTTGCTTATTGAGTTAAGTAGTGGCTAAACGCTGCATTAGTTGGGACAACCAGTGCACGGGCATTGAGCCCGGTAATGAAACGGCCATCC
>JAEVYV010000191.1 GCA_023392575.1 Bacteroidota bacterium
CCCGGGGGCTGCAAAAAAAACCGCCGTTGGCGTGCAGGCCGATTAGTTTGGTGCGGCGGCAGAACCCCAGGAGCCGGAACCCATCTCGGTGGTTCAGCCCGGCAAAAACATCCACAACACCCCGCACGAATACGAACTGGTTGAAAGCGAGGCGGAATTTAAAATGTTGTTGGAGGAACTGAACCAGCATTCCGAAATTTCCTTTGATACCGAAACCACGGGCATAGATGCAAACGAAGCGGAGCTGGTCGGGCTGAGTTTTTCGGTCCGTCCCCACCAGGCCTGGTACGTACCCGTTCCTTGTGATGATGTGGCTGGCACAAAAAAAATCCTTTCCCGTTTCTTACCTCTATTCACCGATGAAACGAAAACCTGGATCGGGCACAACATCAAGTACGATCTGTTGATGCTGAAGTGGTATGGTGTGGAGATCAAAGGAAAGTTGTTCGATACCATGCTGGCGCACTACCTGATAGAGCCCGATGGCAAAAGCAATATGGACTGGCTGAGCGCCAAATACCTGAACTACGAGCCCATTCATATTGAAGAACTCATTGGCAAAAAAGGAAAGAACCAGCTGTGCATGAACCAGGTGGAGGTAGAAAGGGTAAAAGATTATGCCGCCGAAGACGCCGATGTCACCTTACAGTTCAAGAACATTTTTATACCCAAACTCAAACAATGTGACGTTGAGTCCGTGTTCGATCAGGTAGAGAATCCGCTGGTGCCGGTGCTGGTGGACATGGAATACGAAGGGGTAAAAATTGATACGGAGTTTTTAAACGAGTATTCCCGGGTGCTGGAAATCGAAGCAAGAGAGCACGAAGAAAAAGTCTATGAAGCCGCCGGCGTTCGCTTCAATCTGGGCTCGCCCAAACAACTGGGCGAAGTGCTTTTTGAAAAATTAAAACTCGATCCCAAAGCCAAAAAAACAAAAACCGGCCAGTATGCCACCGGAGAAGATGTGCTGCGAAAATTAGCCGTAACCAACCCGGTGGCCGATGATATTTTGGCCTACCGCGAATACTCCAAGTTGCGGTCGACCTATGTGGATGCCCTGCCTTTGCTGATCAACAAAAAAACAGGACGGGTGCACACCACCTATGGCCAGGCAGTGGCCGTCACCGGACGACTGGCCAGCAACAACCCCAACCTGCAAAACATTCCCATCCGCACAGAACGGGGACGGGAAATCAGAAAGGCCTTTATACCCAGGGATGAAAATCATGTTTTGGTCAGCGCCGATTATTCGCAAATAGAACTGCGCATTGTGGCCGCCCTGAGCGGTGATGAAAGCATGTGCACGGCCTTTCTGCAAAATAAAGATGTGCATACAGCCACGGCTGCCAAAGTGTATGGCGTAGAAGAAGAAGCCGTGACCAAGGAAATGCGCCGCAAGGCCAAGAGCGTCAACTTCGGCATTATTTATGGCCAGGGGGCTTTTGGCCTGGCCGAAAACCTGGGCATCAGCCGCTCCGAAGCCAAAGAGATCATTGATAATTATAAAAAGGAATTTTCCGGCATCACCAAGTACATGTCCGACATGATCCACTACTGCCAGGAACACGGCTATGTGCAAACGGTGCTGGGCCGCAAACGCTGGCTGCGGGACATTAATTCCGGCAATTTTACGGTGCGGGGTTATGCCGAGCGAAATGCCATCAACTCTCCCATTCAGGGCACGGCAGCCGACATGATCAAGCTGGCCATGGTAAAACTTCACAAGGCATTTAAAGACCATGGCTTCAAATCAAAAATGATCCTGCAGGTGCATGATGAATTGGTATTTGATGCCGTGAAAGAGGAAGTGGAATTGATCAAGCCCGTTATTTTGGATTGCATGCAATCAGCCATGATCCTGCCAAACGATATTCCGGTCTTGGCCGAAGTAGGGGCTGGAACCAACTGGCTCGAAGCACATTAATTGAAGACCTATTAAAGACCTGTAAGACTTTCGAAAGCCTTACAGGTCCTTTACAAATTGCTTCCCGGCATTGACCAAACCGGTTTTCCTGATTGATACTTGCCTAAATTTGCACCTAACCAAACTGACTCCATCCATAAAAGATGGAGTTTTTTTATAAATGGAATATAATATGGAACAACCTGTTCAGCCCACTATATATTATTGCTACGATGCCTATTGTGGCTGGTGCTATGGATTCAGCAAGGTCATCACTCGCATCGCGGATGAATACAAAGACCAGGTAACATTTGATGTGCTTTCCGGCGGCATGATCCTGCCCGAAGAACCAAGGCATTTCGCCCCCATGGCCAAATACATTCAAACCGCTTACAAACGTGTGGAGGAGTTGACCGGCACGCGGTTTGGCAAAGATTTTTTATGGCATGTCTTTCACCCTGAAGAAACCGACTGGTACCCCGATTCCACCAAGCCCGCCATTGCGCTTTGCATTTTTAAAGACTATTATCCCGACAAAGCGGTTTCCATGGCCAGCGATCTTCAGTACGCACTGAATTATGAGGGAAGGGATTTGACGGATGATGAAGCCTACCGGCATCTGTTACACAAATACCATATTCCCGAAGAAGAATTTTACACCAAGCTTAAAAGCGAAGAATACCGGGAAAAAGCCTATTACGAGTTTGCCCTGGTCAAGCAACTACAGGTAACCGGCTTTCCGGCGGTGCTGATGCAGGTAACCGATTCCAAGTTTTACCTGCTGGCCAGTGGCTATACCGATTATGAAACCCTGAAACAGCGCATTGACAAAGTGTTGAGGGAAGTTGGCGATCGGCAATCGTGAATTGAAGCTTCCTTTAGCTACAGTCGTTTCTATCGTGGCTCCAATGCTCATTACTTGTCATCCGCCTAGCAAACGTTCGCTATAATTAAAAGCCCTTCAATTCACGATTGCCGATTGACCATTCACGTTCATCATTGCGGCGGAATGCTGTGCAGCGCTACCCGGTTTCCTTCCGAATCAATGAGTACGGCCATGTGGCCGTACTCAGGAGAAATTTCCGTTTTGGGAACCACAATTTTTCCCCCGGCGGCTTCTACTTTATCCAACACTCTTTGTACATCGGGATTGGCGTTAAAATAGATCAGCGGACCATCGGAAGCAGAAGGTTTGTAAAAATCACCCGATCTGCAAATAGCACCGCCAATGCCGTTTTGCGGATCCTGTATGGGAAACATGCGCATTTCAAAATTCGGCATTTCCATCGGGATCATGGAAATGCCGAAAATGGCTTCGTAAAATTTTTGGGCCCGGTCTAAATCAGTGGCCGGTATTTCAAACCAGCTGATCGCATTTTTAAAGATCATAGCAGTTATCTGTTTTTTTAAAGTTAGGTATGAATTTTAAAAACGCATCCTGGTTTATCAAAACCTCATTTCGGCCCCTCCGCCGCTGCGGTTGGCTGCCCGGGAAGCCGCCGTGCCAAAATTGCGGAGGTTGTAAGTGAACGTCAGCATGAAATATTGTTGCAGCACCTGGCTTTGCACGTCCTCAATGTATTCTCCTGTTACGTTGCGGTTGATGCTGCGGTTTTGTTTTAAAAGATCAAACACGCTCAGCTTCAATTCGCCTTTCTGGTCTTTCAGAATTTTTTTGCCGGCGCCCATGTTCCACAGCCAGTAGTTTTGGTTGAAGCCCTGGCTCAATCCGCTGTAATATTGGTTTTGCAGATCGTTCTGGAAGAACCAGCCGTTCTTTGACAGCAGGTTTAACTGCACCCCGGCCACATGTTGAAAATAGTGATCGTTGGAAGTGGGTTGCAGCGCATTTTTAACATCATTAAAATTGGCGGTATAAGAAACAGTAAAGTCCACATACTGGCTCACGTTACTGGCAACAACGCCGCCAAGGCTGTAGGTGGTGTTTTTGGTTTCGTTTTGGGCGCCATTAATGATGCCCGGAATGGTGGAAAAGCTAACACCACCATTCAGGTTGAAGTTGGATTTGATAAACTTCAAAGGAATAGCCGCTGTTAAAAAAGTGCGCAGGCTTTTGTAACCGTCCAGGTTCACCGGTTTTGACAAGCGATAAGCGCCGGAGATCTTTTCGCCGTTGAGCACCGTATCCCGTGAGTTGTACGAAGCGTTGGCAATATAGTTGTTGGCTGTTTGATAAAACACATTACCCACCAGCAACAGATTTTTTGTAGGGTTGGTAAAGGTATAGCGGGCACTAACCGTATGCATGTACTGCTGGTTTAAATTGGGGTTACCCAGAGTGTAAACCGGCGCATTGGTAGGATCCAAAACATCCTGCAACTGGGTTACCGAAGGCTGGTTGACATTGGCACGGTAAAACAAACGAATATTGCTTTTCTCGGAAAGCTTGTAACGGATCATGGCATTGGGTAAAATATTATCAAAGCTTTTATCCACCGTAGCTTTCATAGGAAAAACTCTCTCGCTGTTCAAATTGGTGTGCTGGTAATTCACGCCAAAGGAGATCTGCCGGTCGCGGTTGCCATAACGATAGGAAACACCGGCATTTTGTGCCGTGGTTCTATTTTCAAAAACATTCGAAAAATTGCTCAGGAAAGTAGAGTACTTATTGGCAAGAGGGTCCAGCGCATAAGTCTTTTGGTCCGATTCGCTTTTGGAATAGCTGGGATTATAATTCACTTGCAGTTGTGAATTTTGGCCCAGCGGTTCGGTATAAACAAGATTGGTGGAAAGCTGCAGGCCATTGCTTTTTTGATCGGCAAACCGATTGGAAGCAGTATCCTCTGTCATTCCCCCGTTATCAATAAATCTCGAAAAAGTTTCTACATACGATTCGCCATCTCTTTTATTATACGAAGTATTTAAGTTGATGGAAAAAGTGCGTCCTCTTTTTGGAAACGAATGGCGGTAAAGAATGTTATTGCTCAAATTATTTCCCGAACGGTTGCTGTTATTGATGTTCTCATTAAAATTGTTCGAGGTAGAACCTTCGGGAAAGAAATAGTACAAGCTTCTTTTGCTGCTGTAAGATTCATTGCCCTGGAAGCTTAAGTTAGGTGTTATGATCAACTGATTGGAAGAGTCAATCTTATATTCAATGCGCATGTTGACGCGGTGGTTGTTGTTCTTTCCATTTGAAGAAGTTGTATCAAACACATTGCTGATGTCTCCGGGGTTACCAGCTAAATACTTTAGGCTTGATAGTTCATTAGTGCTGTTGTTGGTGCTGTTGAAAAAATAACTTCCTGTGGCCGTGACTTTTTTACCCCATACATCGGAATAGTTGATGCCAAAGGCGTTGGTTTTGTTAATGCCGTTTTGCTGGCCCACTAAAAAATTAGAGCTGTTTCCAAAACCGCCCGGGCCGCCGCCCCCACGGTTGCCGCCGCCTTGTGGTCTGCCGCCCCCACCGCGGCCGCCACCACCGCCCCCTCTTTGGGCACTGCTGGTGGCGCCCAACAGATCCTGTTGCGAGAAGTTTTGCTGGTTTATATTATTGAAATTGCCCACCAGGGAAATTCTTCGGTTTTCTTTTAAAATGGTGGTGTTTCCCCCGGCCTGGTACCGGTCATTTGTTCCGTAGCCGGCAAACACCCGCCCAAACTGGCCGTTGCGCATGTTGGCCTTGGTGACAATGTTGATGGATTTGGTGGTATTGCCATCATCAAAGCCCGTAAACTGCGCCTGATCGCTGAGGCGGTCAAAAATCTGGATCTTATCGATGATTTCAGCCGGCAAATTGCGCAAGGCAGCCGTGGCATCATCGCCAAAAAGCTCCCGGCCATCGATGGTTACTTTTTGTACATTCTCACCCTGGGCTTTTACCTGTCCGTTCTCCACGGTCACGCCGGGCACTTTTCGGATCAGGTCTTCGCCGCTGGCATCGGGGTTTACTTTAAACTGGCTGGCGCTGATTTGTAACGTATCGCCTTTTTGAGTTGCCAGCGGCGGGGTGGAGGTAATGACCACGGTGGCCAATTCGTTTGAGGAACTGGGAACCATGTTAATGCTTACCGCTACCTCACCGCTGTCCACCCGTACACCGCGGGTCACAGTGTTAAACCCCACAAAGGAAACGGAGAGCAAAAAACTATCGGGCGAAAGGGGGGCAAAAACAAAACTGCCGGCAGAATCGCTTAAAAGCGATCTGGAAAAATTGCTGTTGCGGGCCGTTTTTAGGCTTACGGTAGCCCCCTTCAGGGGTGCTTTGCTTTGTTGATCCAGTACGGTTCCTTTGATGCTTGCTGTCTGTGCCTCAAGGTCTTGGATAGAAAAAAAAGCCAATCCCACTAATAAAAATCTTCTGTACATAATGCGGTTTTACAAACTCAGTTTTACAAAGGTGCTGAAAACGAGACCGTTCAATTCTTAAGCCAGGTTAATTAATGCTAATAAATCGGTTTATATTGCAGCCCCAAAATTTTCAGATATGGAGTATAACAGACTTGTTGCCGTAACCGGCATGCCGGGCTTATTTGAAGTGATAAGCAGCAAAACGGATGGCGCCATCGTTCGTTCGTTGGAAGATCAAAGCACAAAATTTGTTTCGTCCAGGATACATAACCTTTCACACCTGGAGAGCATTGAAGTATATACCGTACGGGAGAATGTACAACTATCCGATGTGTTTGCCGCTATGAAAGCCACCCAAACACCGTTGCCCGATGTTAAGGACAACAAAGCACTGAAGGCTTATTTCGAAAACGTATACCCCGATCTTGACTTTGAAAGAGTGTATGCCAGCGACATGAAAAAAATGGTGAAATGGTACGAGATCGTTCAAGCCAACAACATTGACTTTACTCCCCAAGCCGAAACGCCGGCCCAGGAAACCGTTGCAGCCGAAGAGGCCATAGCAGAAGAGCCTGCAGCCGAAAAACCAGCAGCCAAAAAAGCAGCCAAGCCAAGGGCCAAGAAAGAAGCAGCGCCTGCCAAAGAAGAAGAC
>JAEVYV010000243.1 GCA_023392575.1 Bacteroidota bacterium
CTGTCCCCCTAAAGGGGAGACTTAGGATGTAGAAACTTTTTTGTGACCAGCCGGTTCTTTAAGCATAGGGTTACTGATTTTGTTACCGGCTTCAGTGCTGCTATGAAGCTTTCGTTGCGTCGCACTCTTGTGCGTTCAGTAACACTATTCAACTAAGGCGTTTCCTAAAAAATTCTTTCTAAAAAGAAATAGTAAGAAAGAAAAGCATGATGGACCTAAGTCTCCCCTTTAGGGGGACAGGGGGAACCACACCGGCTTTTCATTATCCCAATCGCCGTTGTAGTTGATCATCAGTTCTTCGCCGGCCTCAATATCCCTTACGGTTTTAATGGTGATAATTTGCTTGCGAAAATGCATTTCATATTCGCAGTTCGAGCGGGATGCGTGATTGTACAGCGGCACATAGCCCAGCGCCATGCAGCATTTCTTGCGGTCATCGCCCCATTCAAAAATATAGTCGTGCAACAGGGTTTGGTCCAGAAAATGGCGGTCCTGGGCACTCATCACAATCACCGGCGCCACTTCAATGAGGGTATTGGCTTTTAGCGGTTCGCGGGTAAACACGCCCCGCCCCGCATGCCTGGTTTTGGCAACAAAAAGGGCATCCGAAACAAAACTAATCGCTTTCACGCAGCAAGATTTTCTGCAAAATAATTTCAACAGTCCGGATTGACGTAAAATCCATCCTAATTTTGAAATATGTCAGTGGAAGAATTGAAAGAGCAACTGGAAGCGGTCGTTCATTCCGGCGATCCCCTGCAGATCCGGGAGTGGCTGGACCGCCAAAACATCAGTGACGTGGCCGACCTGGTTTACGAGGAACCCGATTACGAAAGCCAGATCATTGCAGCCATGTCGGTGCACCGGGCCGCCGGCGTGTTTAAGATCCTGGAATTCCCTACCCAAAAGCGGATCATTCAAACCCTGCCCGCCAATAAAACCGCCGAACTGCTGAACGAACTTCCTCCCGATGACCGTACGGACTTTCTGGAAGAACTGCCCAGCGATGCCGTGCGGGAATTGATCAAACTGCTGGACCCCAAAGAACGCAAGATCACCCTGTCGCTGCTGGGCTATCCCGAGAACAGCGTAGGCCGGCTAATGACGCCGGATTATGTGTACGTGTACGAACACAATACCGTGCAACAGGTGCTGGATACCGTTCGGCGGGTAGGCAAAAACAGCGAAACCATTGACGTGATCTATGTGATCAACAACAAAGGCGAGCTGTTGGACGACATCCGCATCCGCGAATTTATTTTGGCGCCGCCCGATAAAAAAGTAAGCGAATTGATGGACAACCGGGTAATAGCTCTCAATGCTTACGACGACCAGGAGGTGGCCAACGAAGCCTTTAAAATGAACAACCGCGTGGCCCTGGCGGTGGTCAGCAACAACAACAAGCTTCTGGGCATTGTTACTATTGACGATATTTTGTGGGTAGCCAGCGAAGAGTTCAGTGAAGACATGCAAAAAATTGGCGGTACGGCCGCTTTGGACCAGCCCTACCTGGAAACGCCCTTGTTCAGCCTTTTTAAAAAACGGGCTATCTGGCTGGTAGCCTTGTTTTTGGGCGAATTGCTCACGGCAACTGCCATGGCTTATTTTGAAGACGAGCTTGCCAAAGCCGTTGTGCTGGCCCTGTTTGTCCCCCTTATTATTTCCAGCGGCGGCAACAGCGGCTCACAGGCTTCTACCCTCATCATTCAGGCCATGGCGGTAGGCGAAATCACTTTGAAGGATTGGTGGCGGGTCATGCGCCGCGAAATTCTTTCGGGTTTGCTTTTGGGCTCCCTGCTGGGCCTTATTGGTTTCTTCCGTATATTGGTTTGGCACTCTCTTATTCCCAATATTTACGGTGAACACTGGCTAACGCTGGGCATTACCGTGGGCCTGGCCCTGATCGGCGTGGTTCTTTGGGGCACTTTGTGTGGCAGCATGCTGCCCATGATCCTAAAACGCCTGGGTGCTGATCCGGCCGTTAGCTCTGCCCCGTTTGTGGCCACGCTGGTTGATGTTACCGGTTTGGTCATTTATTTCTCAGTGGCCTTTCTAACACTCAGTGGCAAGCTGCTTTAAACCGGGCGGATGGCAAAGCCCTTTACCGAAAATACACAGGGCGCAGAATGTTGCCCAAGATGGCTGATGGTAGTTGACAGATGACAGATGGCAGAAGAGAAAGAGACTGCTTCTGCCTTACGTCTCACCTCTCACGTTTCACGTCTCACGATTGTTTCCGATGGCAGCGGTTTGATATAAGGATAAATGAAAACGGATCATTTCTTTGGCGCTCCCATGAGGAGCCGTAGATGGATACAGAAAGCAGCAAAGCGGAACGGTGTTAGAATTTAAAATTCCACGTAACCGAGGGCAATACGGGGAACAGGGATACTTGTTTGGCCTGTATGGCTAAGGTGCCGCTGTACGGACTTCCCGACTGGTCGAAATAAATGAAGTAGGGATTTTTACGGTTGTATAAATTGTAGACGCTGAACACCCAGGAGCTCTGAACCTTTTTATTTTTTCGTTCCGGTGTGTATGTGGCCGAAATATCCAAACGATGGTACGAGGGCAGGCGGTATTTGTTGATGGCGCTGTACTCCTGGGTCAGCACACCATTGATCACGTAAAAGTGTTCGGGCAAGGAAGTGGCGTTGCCGGTTGCGTAAATAAACACGCCGCCCAATTTCCATTTCTTGTTCAATTCATAAGTGCCCACCACGGAAAGATCGTTCCTCCGGTCGTACTTGGCCGGGTATTTTGCTCCGGCATTCAAATCTGGAAACTTCCTCCACGTCCAGGACAAGGTGTAGCCAATCCATCCGGTCAGCCTTCCGCGGGTTTTGTTGATGAACAGCTCTGATCCGTAGCTCCACCCCTTGCCAAATACAAATTCTTCTTCCGGATCCCTCAAGGACGGGGAATATCCTTCCTTGTATTCAATCTGGTTCTGCATTCTTTTGTAATACAGTTCTATGGACGTTTCGTATTCGTTGTTGCGGAAGTTTTTAAACAGTCCGCCGGCGTATTGCCAGCTTATTTGCGGCCGCACCCGAAAGGTGCTGGGCACCCAAAGGTCGGTTGGCAGCGTGGTACCGGCATTGCTCACCAGGTGAATGAACTGCAGGTTGCGGGTAACCGATGCTTTGAGGGAGGTGTTGGCATCCAAGGCGTACCGCAGGGTTGCCCTGGGTTCCCAGCCCGAATAAGCCTTCACATTTTCAAAAGATGCATACTTCGTGCTATCCAGCTTGTTTTGGTTGGCGTCCTTTACATATTTGGAATAGGGGCCTATTTGCGAGAAATGGCTCCAACGCAAACCATAGTTTAGTTTTAGCTTGTCCGATACATCCCAGTCATCCTGTACATACAAAGCATTTTCCAGCGCATATTTTTCCCCCTCGTTGCTGGGCTTGAACAGAACAGAATCCTGTCTGCCCGAAGTGACGTTGGGAATGAACTTGTGGTGGGTGGCCACTCCGCCAAACTTAATCTTGTGTTCTCCGGAGGGGTAAAAATCAAAATCTGTTTTGGCAGTGAGGTCCTTGATGCCCGAGGCCAGGTTGACTTCGAAATTATTTTGGGCGGCGCCGAAATTGAACTTATAGTCGTTGTACACCAGGGTGGTATTGGCAAACAGCTTCCGGTTGAATACATGGTTCCAGCGCAGGGTGCCCGTGGAATTGCCCCAGGGAATATCGGCCCGGAAGGAAAGCTTTTTATCCCGGTACGAAAAAACATCCCGTCCAAAATAGCCGCTTAAAAACAGCCGGTCCTTTTCCGAGAATTTATAATTGATCTTGGCGTTCAGGTCGTAAAAATAATAGCCCGAACCATAGGCGTTGCTTTCTTTGCTGATAAAGGGTTTGACCAGCGCATCGATATAGGTTCGGCGGGCCGATACAATGAAGGAGGCCTTGTCTTTTTTGAGGGGCCCCTGCAGCGACAACCGCGAGGCGATCAGCCCAATGCCCCCTTCGGCCTGAAACTGGTTGCTGTTGCCGTCTTTCATGGTTACATCCAGCACCGAAGACAGCCTGCCGCCATACTGCGCCGGCATTCCGCCCTTGATCAGCGAAGTGTTTTTAATGGCATCCGAATTAAAGATGGAAAAAAAACCAAACAAATGGCCCGTGTTGTACACCACGGCATCATCCAGGATAATGAGGTTTTGATCGGGCCCGCCGCCCCGCACATAAAAACCCGAGTTGCCCTCCCCTGCTGTTTGCACACCCGGCAAAAGCTGGATGGTCTTTAAAATATCCACCTCGCCCAAAAAGGCCGGTATGCTTTTGATCTGCCCAATGGATAGGTCAATTTTTCCCATCTGTGCATTGCGCACATTGGCATCTTTCTTTTTGCTAAAAACCACCACTTCGTTCAGGGCAGCCGATTTGGGCAGCAAAAAAATATTCTGCTCCAGGTTTTGTTTTAGGCTGATCTTAAATGACGATGTGATGTACGAGACGTGCGACACCGTAAGCGTGTATTCGCCCGGCGCCAGGGTAAAAGAGTAAAAGCCATACGGGTTGCTGTTTACCGTTTTGCCGTCGAGGGCAATGGTGGCCGAGATGACGGACTCACCGCTGATGCTGTCCCGCACATACCCGTGGATGGTAAATTTATCCTGGGCGAAGGCCCCAGCCGCGGCAAGCAAAAACGCTAAAAACAATCCAGATCGGACAAAACTCATTTGGTTCCGGTAAAGTTGAGCACCTCTTTGTTATCGCCACATTCCAGCATTCCTTTGCCATATCGGGGATGATGCAGCCCCAGGTAGGGATTTCGGATCGAATCCGCCGGGCTGATCCAGAGGCCAGATTCCACGTCGTTAAAGGCCATGGGGCATTCCTGCAGGTAAAGTTTTTCCCGGTCGTATTTAGCCGTACTTAAAAACTGGAACAAATTGTCGGTCAGTGCATTCAGGGCATGCCTTTTGGACGTAAGGTCGTTTTGCGCCGTGATTCCGGACAGGTCTTTTTTGGCGCCGGCAAGATAATTCTTTGCCTTGGCAGCGGCCGTATCCTCTTTTATTTCCTCAGCCGGCAGGCTGTCTAATCTGGTGTTTAGTTCGTTGGCCAGTGACACAACCGAAACGGAATCCCAGTTTACAAAAGCTTCGGTGAGTTTATAGTAGGTATCCAAAGCGGAATGAACGGACTGGTTGAAGGCGGCACTGTGTTTGCTTTCTGCCGGGGCCGTGGTTTCCGGGGCTGTTTTTTGCTCCGGGTTGTTGCAAGCTGTAAATCCAATTGCTGACAAAAAAAGAAGAACAGATATTTTTCGCATAGCCAAAATTTGTGCAAAGCTAAAGCAGGAAGGTCAGGATTGGGAAAGATTTTACCGACCGGCTTTATACTCTGTTAATTCTTTCGATCTTTTGAGGAAAGGATCAACCGGATGGTAAAATCCGGCAGCAATCTTGTCCTCGGCGGTTATCTTTGCAACCCTTATGTTGGCAGGTTTACAAAATGTTACGTTCGAATTTGGCGCCAGAACCATTGTCAAGGATGCTACCTGGCATATTCACCCCAACGAACGCATAGGCTTGATTGGATACAACGGAACGGGAAAATCCACGCTTCTCAAATTGTTTGCTGGGGAGTATGCTCCTTCTTCCGGCACGGTGGAACGCAGCCGCACCACAAGCATTGGCTATTTGCACCAGGACCTTTTAAGTTTTGATACCAGTGAGTCGATCCTGGAAGTAGCAGTGCATGCTTTTGATCGGGCCAAGCGCATTGAAAAAGAGTTGGAGGTTCTGACCAAGCAACTGGAAACCACCTCCACCGATGAACTGTTGCAGGCCTACAGCGAAAAGCTGCATGAGTTTGAAGAAGCCGGAGGGTATGAAATGGAACACAAGACCGAGGAGATCTTGCAGGGTCTTGGCTTTAGCAACAGCGATCTGAAACGGCCCTACCGTGAATTTAGTGGGGGCTGGCGGATGCGGGTGTTGCTGGCAAAAATGATCCTGCAGCAGCCCGATCTTTTGCTGCTGGACGAACCGACCAACCACCTGGACCTTCCTTCTATTGAATGGCTGGAAAAATACCTGCAGCACTACAAAGGCGCCGTGGTGATTGTCAGCCACGATAAATATTTTTTGAACCGCATGGTGAAAAAGATCGTGGAGCTGTACCAGCGGGAGCTGCACATCTACAACGGCAACTACGATTTTTATGAGGTCGAAAAGCAACAGCGGATTGAACTGCAGCAAAGGGCTTATGAAAACCAGCAGGATTACATACGCCAGAACGAACGTTTGGTAGAACGCTTCCGGGCCAAGGCCAGCAAGGCCGCCATGGCCCAGAGCATTATCAAAAAGCTGGACAAGCTGGAGCGGATTGAAGACGTCAGCATCGAGCGCCCCAACATCAAGATCAATTTCAACGTGGACAAAACGCCCGGGAAGATTTTGGTGGAACTAAAAAACGTTTCCAAGCATTTCAAAAATGTTGAAATTTTGGAAAACGCTTCTGCCGAAATTGAACGCGGCGATAAAATTGCCCTGATTGGCGCCAACGGAAAGGGTAAATCCACCCTGCTGCGCATCCTTGCCGGCGCCGAGACGTTTGAAGGCGAACGCAAGTGGGGGCACAACGTGGATGATGCCTTTTATGCCCAGCACCAACTGGAAGCCCTGAACCTAAGCAACACCATCCTGGATGAAATGAAAGAGGCTGGTTCGAAAAAAACAGAACTGGAACTTAGAACCCTGCTGGGGTGCTTTTTGTTCAGCGGCGATGATGCCGATAAAAAGATCAAGGTGTTAAGCGGGGGCGAAAAAGCCCGGGTGGCGCTGGCAAAGACCATGATCAGCAAAGCCAATTTTTTGCTGCTGGACGAGCCGACCAACCACTTGGATATTCATTCCAACGAATTGCTGATCGATGCCCTCAACCGCTACGAGGGAAGTTTGATTCTGGTTAGCCACGACCGCTATTTTATTTCCAAAACCGCCAACAAGATCTGGGAGATCGTAGATAAGCAGATAAAAGAGTTCAAGGGCAGTTACGAGGAATGGGTGGAATGGAAAGAAAGAATGCAAAGCCGGAAAGCCGAAGGCCGGGCGGTAAAGGGTGAAGAAAAAGAGCCGGGTGGTAAAGCGGCCCAGGCCTCAAACGAAAAGCCACAGAAAGAACAACAATCCACAAAATCAGTTTCCCTGTCGGAGAAATCGGCTTTACAGAAAGAGCTGCAAAAACACCAGAAGCAATTTCAAAAAACCGAGCAGCAGGTGGCAGAGCTCAATACCAAAAAACAGGAGTTGGAAGAAAAACTGGCTTCCCCCGACATCTATGCTCATGCCGATAAGTTTAAGGAAGCCGAAGCCGCGTACAAACAGGTATCGCAACAACTCGATGCCGTTAACCAACAATATGAAGAGTTGTTTGAAAAAATCATGAACCTGGAGGAGCAGCTAAGTGCCAACTAACTTGCACTTCTTTTTTCCTTATTCTTCATTAAAAACCCAGGGCTTTGGCTTTTGCCGCAGCAGTCAATGGATGGTATTTTGATTGCGAGCCTCCTATTTTTTAATAAAGAATTTATTTAGTTAAATTCTGTTTTACGTTGAAAATCAGATATATACAATTTTTTGCATGGATTTAATTTCTCTAAAACAAACTCTTCCTGTTCTGTTAAAGCAGATATCTGGGCGGAATTTATATTTCCTTGAAATTGCTCGTTGAGCCTGCTTTTAATTGCAAAGAGTTACTGTTTGTTCGTTGTCCTTTTGATGGGAGGAAGTTGCTGCAGCCCTAAAGATTTATCCGTACTATTGCAACCTACTTCAACGATTTGCCATGACCCCCAACCAGCTTCTCTTTGTCTTTGTTGCCATTCTTGCCGCCGGCTTAATTTTCGTGATCCTGTGGAATGTATTGTTTTTCAATGGCTTAAAAAAGAAGGTGCAGGCCGAATATAATGCCCGGCTTTCCGGCTTTCAGGAGGAATTGGCCCTGCAACTGGAAGAAAAGCTGAAGCTGATGCAGGCTCAGTTGCGGGAAGACAACCTGCGGGCCCTTACCCTGATAGAAGACGAGCTAAGAATGGCAAATGTCTATGAAGCCGAACTGCTGAAGGCCAAGCTAAAGAATATCCAGCCCAGTTATCCAAAAAAACTGGAAGCCGCTCAAAAGCTGGCCGTGCTGCTGAACAGCCTCAGCTCCGCCCCTGCTCCTCAGTTTACCGATTGGAAGCAGCAGTTGCAGCAATACCTGCTTAGCTATACGGGCACAATCCCTACAGAAAGCGAGGCGCTGGTAGTGTCTGCCATTGCCTGCACCGGGGCCGGCGACCTTGAGGGGCTGCTTCAAAATCTAGCCCAGGCTAAGGCTGGTTTAAAAGAAGGGGTGTCGGCGGGAATAAAATTATAAGATTCTGTTTTTGTTCAGGCTGGTTCTGCGCCGTCATGGTCCAGTTCATGGAAAGTGATGTTGAAAAATATCTTTCCGGAATTCTCCCTATGGGCTATAAAATAAGCCGTCCGGTCTTTATCTTTAGTCAAACCAACTTTTTGTTAACCCCAACCAGCGCCCATGATCCAGCAAGACGAGAACGAATATACCCGCCTGCAAAAAATGGAGATAGACGATCTGAACTGGAAGCTTGCCTTTCAAAAAAAAATATTGGCCGAATTAAAGGCCGACGAAAACATTCAGCACTACCTCAGTCAATTCACCCCCAGGTCGGTTGAACAATTTACAGACACTTACCTATACCAAAAACCCCTGTGGCACAAACACGGCGAGCTTTGTCTGAAGCTCAATGAAAAAGAGGAATTGAAATGGATCGATGCCGCCTGGTGGCATTTGAAAAAAATTCAGCAAAAAAAGCTGTTTGACAAACAATGCCAGTGGCGGGCCGAACAAATTCAGCTTCCGGGGGTGGAACTGTGCTGTGA
>JAEVYV010000288.1 GCA_023392575.1 Bacteroidota bacterium
GCAGGTACACTTCATTCAATGAGTCGCGGCTGCGCTGAAAGCTTTCGTACCGGGGGTCCTTCTCGTCTAAGCGGTACCCGTTTTGTCCGTATAAACCGGCCAGGGCGGTGTTGAGTTTTCTATAGGCTTCACCCTGGTCTTTTTCAAACTGGCGGTAGAGCACCACACTCTCCGGGCCTTTTACTTCCGAAGAGGCGTACATCCCTTTGGCTATATCGGAGGTAACATAATAAGTGCCCGGCTCCGCAATTAAAATGCCGAAGGGCTGGTACATCTGGCGCGTCTTCTGAATGTATTCGGGATACAACATCTTCATCGTTACTTCGGTAAACGGAAACGAGAAAGTGTACCGGCCGTTTTCTATCACGGCCGAATCGATCCCCATACGGGTGTAGAGGTAAATTTTATTGTAGCCTTTTAAATCGCCGTTCAGCGTGCCTTTGATTACCACCTTTTTTTTGCCGGCTTGGGCAAAACTCAAAGAGGCTGTCGTTAGGAGAGCAAGGCACAAAAGATATTTTTTCATAGCCCGCTTTTTTATTTCGGTTATGGCTTCACGTTATCGAAGATTTGTTTCAGCTTTTCCTCCAGTTCTTCGGAATAGCCTGTGTATTTGTCCACAATCTTTCCTTCCCTATCCAGCAGGTACAGGGTTGGGATGCCGCTGAACATGTAGGCCGTCATGGTTTTATCAATATCGGGACTTAACACCTGCGGCCAGGGCATGTCTTCTTCCTGCATGGCCTTGCGCCAGGCTTTTTCATCGTGGTCAATGGAAACGCTGAACACTTCAAGTCCTTTGTCCTTGTACAGCTCGTACTGCTTTTTCACCTTAGGCAGGGCTGCCCGGCAGGGCCCGCACCAGCTGGCCCAAAAATCAATGAGCACATAGTTGCCCCTGAAAGAAGCGAGGTCTATGTTTTTACCATTCGGATCGGGATAGCTAAACAAAGGCGCCGGCTGGCCGTTTTGGAGCATCTTGCTGCGCACCAGGTAGGTCACAATGTCCTCCTTCATTTTTTTAGCTTCTTCGTGCCAAGGGTATTTTTTGATCAGCTTGTTCAACAGGTTCATGGCAAAAGCCGTATCCTTTTTCCAGTTCAGCCGCTGAATGGCTCTGATAATGGCCGGTTGATCGCTATAGTCTTTGATCAGCACATCCAGCAGGCGATCGTTGGTATTGGGATTCTGTCTTTGCTTTTCGGCTTCTTCTTTCAAGTACACATACCAAGCGGAATCTTTTATCTTATGGTTACTGGCCGCATACTGCTCGCGGCTGCGGGCAATCATGTCCTGGTAACCCCAATAATCCATATTATTGAGTATGTTCATGATTTTGTTGTTGACCGACTTGCTTTGAATGTGGATGTAGGGCGGGTTCTTAATTTTGTATTTCGCCGTGTCGTAGCCCCTTACATTGACCACGGCATCGGCATCGGCCCAAATTTCAATCCGGTCCCACTTTACAAAGTCAATGCGGTAAAACGCAGGAACGGTGGCATCCAGCTTCAGGCTGTAGCTGCCATCGGGTTTAAGTGCTACCGAATCAATGGCTACGTACTTGCGGCCAGCACCCTTGCCTACATAGACTTTGTTGTAATCGTAACCCAGGCGCTTGATATCGGCTTCCGGCACCCGGAACTGCACTTTACCGCTGACGGTAATATATTTTTTAACTGCCGGCTTTTTTTTCTGCGCCTGCACGGGCCCCAAGGCCAGCAGACCGCCAATGAGGAGAACTGTTGTGGTTTTAAAAAATTGTTTCATGTGGTTTTAATGCTTGTTTTCTGCTACAGAATTAACGGATAAAGCTCCTATGTTTTAATAAACTGTTCATACCGATACAGAAAGTTGACGAACAGGAAAAACGGGGGTATAAAAGCCGGATTCGTAACACCATTTTGGCGGTTCTTAAATGCATACCCAACTTACCAGGCAGCGGTTATTTTATTGTGGACAATAAATAGGCACCCGACAAAATACAAACCCCGGCATAAATAGGCAAGTACGTAGGTATTAGCACCGCATTGTCCATATAGCTGGCGATGTACAGGTAGTGGTTTTGTGCCGGGCCATCTTTCGCCACCAGCATCACGATGCCCATAATAATTCCCATCAATAGCAGCAATAGACCGCAGGCTAATTTTATCCTTACGATTTTATCTTTTATCATCGTTAGCGCTTGGTATTGATGGTTGGGCCGCCAGCAGTACCCTGATTTACAGGAGCCTTCTTAGCGGCCGGACCGGATAACTTATTTCACCAATTCTTCCAGTTTTTTTGAGAGCTCTTCGCCCCGCATGTTCTTGGCTATGATAATGCCGTTGGGATCAATGAGCCAGTTTTGGGGCACAGCCTGTACGTTGTACAACACGGCCACCTCGTTTTTCCATCCTTTCAGGTCGCTTACATGCAGCCAGGGCAGCCCGTCTTTTTTGATCGCCTCCAGCCAGGGTTCCTTTTTGTTGTCAAGAGAAACAGCCAGGATCTCAAAATTCCTATCCCTGAACTTGTTGTAAGCTTTCACGACATGAGGGTTTTCGGCCCGGCAGGGACCGCACCAACTGGCCCAAAAATCGATGAGCACATATTTACCTTTCAAGGAAGCGAGGGAAAGCGGTTTTTCTTCGGTGTTGTTTTGGGTAAAATCAGGCGCCGGCTGGCCAATAGCGGTTTTAAAAGCGATGTTGATTTTTTTCAACGCGGTCTTTCCTTCCTCGCTGTTGCGGAACTTGGGAGGAAATAAATCAAACAAGGTTTTCTGTGCCCCCGGATCGTCAATAATGGTTTTGTCCGCTACCAGATTCCAGCTTACATAAGAGTTGGGATGCGATTTGACAAACGCTTCTTCAACCGGTTTAATTTCTTTAAAAGCCTCCATCAACCGGCTCATTAATTTTTCCTGCGCTTCGCCCTTCCGCTCTTCGGCGCTCAGCTTTGCCATTTCTTCATTAATGGCATTCAGCTTATCATGTACCGGCTTTAGTTCTTTTTGCAAGGCCCTATAATCATTGTGGGCAGCAGAGCCGCTCACAACGGCCGTTTTTAAGGTAGAGCCCTTGACCGTAATGGTGCCTTTATCAAGGTATACGGTCCGGGCATCACGTCCCATCAACTCGCCGTCATAGCCCATGGCCATCATCATGGACTTGTCGCTTGCTTTCAACACCGACAGAAAACCCTTGGACGGTTTGGCAACGGCGCCCCTGAACGCAAACAGACCCTTCACCAGGACAGCGGTATCGGACCGCATTTTCCCCTCATTGACATATTGAAAAATAACTTTGGCCGGTTCTTTTACATCCTCAATCGTACCCTTAATGGTAAAGGGCAAGGCTTTAGGCTTTTGAGCAAAAGCAGCCGTCGACAGCAACAGCCCCCCCGCCATTAGAACTATAGGTTTCATGTATTGTTTTTTAAACTGATTGACAAATTGATTTTAACGACCATGGGCCCTGTTGGGACAGTTGGCCATTACCGCACGGATGCGGTTGACCTGGTCCAGGGTAAAGGAATTGCGCAGCGATGGATAGCGGTTGTCATCCATGGCATTGTTGGCCAGGAATTTAATACCGTCAATGCCCACTTTTACCAGGCTTTGAAACTGGTTGGTGCTAATGTATTTGCGGGTATCGTTGCAATGGTCGGTGGTGGTGGCCGAGGAGACGCCGGTTCTTAATAGCCCGTAGTACGTGCCTAAAAAGGCCGACAGTTCAATACGGCGATCCGTACCCGGAAACAGCAGGGTGCGGGGTATGCCCACGCCATAGGTTTCATAGTTCTTGTTGGTGGGTAGGGCACTGGCATCAGCCACAATGTTGGCAATACCAGGAATAGCCGTACCTCCGGAAGGAACAATCTGATACTTGGGCGTATTATCACCCAAAGAATTATTGGCGCCGCTGGGAATAACGTAAATGTTCAGGTATTTTTTCGGATCCCAGGTGTACGAAGCCGTGGCATTTACTTTATTGGAAAAATCGGAGGGCGAATAAAACGTAGGAGACTGTCGCCAGCTTTTATCATAGGTGATCATGTTGTATCCGGGCTTTGCCAAAGAAACCCCTGCCGGATTTTTGGCCGCCAGCCGGAACTCTATATTAGCCGAACCACCATTGGGATCATTGCCCAATTGATTGTTGAAGACCTTATTAGCGTCAGCCACGGCCGCTTCGAGAAGCGCCTGGGAAACCGGCTGGTAGGTCAGCTTGTCGTAGGTAGGATCAGTGGGATTGAGTTCAAATACATGAAACACCACATCCACATACAGTTTAGCAGGCAACGTCTGCGACGCCCGTAAGGTTACGGTTTTTGTTTGCGATTTTACCGTGCCGGCCTGGGCATAAAAACTTACCGTGCCCGGCGCTGTATTGCTGGTGGAATAGCTCATCCCAACATCGGTTCCGCCAACCTGGCGAATCTTTAGGGTTCCCTCGGGCAGGTTTTTATAATCAAAAAACACCAACGAGTCTTTTTTGGTACCGGAAGGCGTAGTGACCTGGATGGTGCGGTAGGTTTCTACCACAAACTGCAGGGCGGCCTTGCCATCGGCAATGAGGCTGGTGGCACCGGCTGAAAAATAAATCGAATCTATATCGTCCACTTTGGGAACATAGAGCTGGTGGTTGAACGCCTCTTTTTTGCAGGCCGTTACAACCATACCCAGAATGCTTGCTATGAAGAAAAGCTTTTTCATGTCGTAATTTTATTTGTTAGCAGATGATAGATGACAGAAGCTAACCTCTCTGACATCTGGCATATCCTGTCTGCCATTTGACAACGATTTGTATTAATAAACAATGGGGACCCATCCTTCGTTGGGAATGATATGGGGGTTTTGCTGGATCTCAGTTAACGGTATGGGCAGGGCATAGTGGTAATCATTGGGCGCTGCCGAAACCGTGTAATCCTTATTAAAAAACCGAAGGGTTCTGCTGATGGTTACGCCTCCATAGCGCTTCAAATCGAGCCAGCGCTTATCACCAGCGGCAAAAAATTCTTTCCGTCGTTCGTTCACAATTTCCTGCAACAGTTGATTGCCTGAAAGGCCATTGGCATCACCTGCATTTCTAAAGCTTTTAAACTTGTTGAGCGTAGTAATACAATCTCCGGTTTCCCCTAAACGGAATTGAGCTTCGGCCAAAACCAGGTAGGCCTCTTCGGGCTGAAACAAATAGAAGTGCACATATTTTGACCCAAAACCTGCGCCGTCGGGCCAGGCGCTGCTTAGATTATTGCCGGTGAAATAGGCAGCCTTACGAATGTCATTGCTGGAGAACAGATTCAAGAGATCCGCAGCTACCGGTATGCCTTTGGGCTCGAAGCCCAGGTAGTCCCAGGTAGAACCATAGATTGCAGAAATGCCTGAATAGGTATTCCCTGTTTGATAGAAGGCGGGGTATGTCAGCATTTTTCCCTGAGCAGCCAGGTTGAAATCGGCTGTGGTAGCAGGTATCATCGTCTCCACACCATTGACCGCTGCCGTGCTGTATTGTTTGGCATGGGTATAATCAGAGCTTTCTTTAGCAGCCGATTCGGCCTTGAACCAATACACCTGTGCCAGCAGGTTGTTGATGTAGCGGGCATTATAAAATACATTAAAGTTGCCACGGGGCTCTGATCTCTCCGCCAGAGTCAGCGCCTGCTTCAGATCATCGGTAATTACTTTATATACTTCGGCCTGGGGTTTACGGGGCATGGGCACGCCTACCACCTCATCACCCGAATGCAAATAAACAGGAATACCTAAGTCGGCTTTGTTATACGGAGCAAAATATTGCAGCAGCTTAAAGAAATAAAAAGCCCGGTGCACCAGCATCTCTCCCATCACCCGGTCGCGTTCATCCGGCGTACCGTCTGTGAGGGTTGCGGTTTGATCGATCAGCGCATTTAAAAAACCAATGGTCTCGTAATACTTGGTCCAGATGGCCGTAGGTGCATCGTACTGGTTCCAGAGCAGCATATCGGCATAAAAAATTTCCTTGGCATGTATGTTCTGGGTATTGAGATAATGCGACATACCGTTTGGAAAGTCAATATTGTCCGAGTAAGCCTCAAACATCATCACCTGTTGTTCGGTAAAGAGCGGAAAGGCGCCGACAATGGGCTTAATATTCTTTGTTTTAACCCCATCGAGATAACCAGCCAGAACCGATTTTATGTCCTGCAGGCTTTCCACCGCCCGCTGGTTTTTTGGTGGCAGGTCAAGATATTTCTTGCAACCAGCGAACAAGCCGGCCAACAGGAGCAGGTATATAAATTTGAACGTTTTCATTTGCGTAGTTTTTAAAATCCAATGTTTAAAGAGAAGGTGATGCTTTTGGTAGTAGGATAGCCAAACGTGGTCTGGGCCTCAGGATCGGTGCCGCTGTACGGGCTAAGAATGAACAGGTTGTTGGCAATCACACTCGCCTTCAACGTTTTTACGGCTGTTTTACGCAGCAGCGCCTGGCCGGCCCTCCAACTGAATGCCAGCTCGGTACAGCGCAGAAAAGAGCCGTCCTCCAGATCTGAATCTATCAAAAAGTTTGTGTAGTTGGATGCGTTCTGGGCATACGCCGGGATATTGGTGATATCGGAAGGCTGCCGCCAGCGGTACAACTGCTCCTTAGAGCGATTGGTGCGGCTGGCCGTGATTTCATCTACCACACCGCCGGGTCCTTCCTTCCGGTCCTGAAAGCCCAGTATCTTATTGCCAGAGGCATATACAAAGCTGCTGGCAATTTCAAAAGCGTTGTACACCAGACGGGTGTTGAAACCGCCATACAGGTTTGGATCTTTTTGACCCAGTGAATAAGTGCGGTATTTAGCCTGCAAATCGGCACTGGAAATGGCGTTCAGATCAATCACTTCGTCGGTGTACGTTTTCACCACTTTATTGTCCACCACCTCCGCATTCACCCTGAGGGCCTTTACCATCAAATGGCCGTTATCGGGGTTGACATGCGATACCTTGTAGCCAAACCAACTGTTGATGGGATACCCTTCAATATTGCTGGTGGCCGATTTGGCCACATTGGGCAATTCGTTGTAATAAACATCATCGAGGTTGTTTTTTACCGTGGTCAGGTTGGCACCAATTTCCCAAAGCAGGTTTTTGGTTTTCAGCACTTCCAGGCGGGTGCTCAGCTCCCAGCCTTTGTTGGAAAGTGTACCGACATTCACCGTAGCTTCCGAACGGCCTACCGATACCGGGAGCTGCACTTTGTCCAGCAGGTCGGTAACCTTTTCATTAAAGTAACGTGCCTCCGCATTGATGCGGCCCTTTAGCAGCGAAAGTTCCATTCCGAGGTTCACATCTTTTTTCTTTTCCCATTTCAACACCGGGTTGCCATAGTTAAAGACGCTGGCTTTCACCACGTCATCATAGGTGACTGCACTAAGCGTGTACACATGAAAGGGATAAACCGAGCGGTTAATGCTTCCCCGGTAGCCATAGCCCGCCGAGAGTACCAGCCGGCTGATATAGGGGTTGGATTTCAAAAAGCCTTCGCTGTGAGCATTCCACCGCACACCAGCCGACCATAAAGGTGCAAACTGGTTTTTAGAACCGATAATGTCCACCCCATCGCTGCGCAGGTTGGCATTAAACACATAACGGTTATCATACGAATACACGGCTGATCCTATAAAGGATACGCTTCTGTCCTCTTCAAAAAAGGTGCTTCCAAACTTAGATAAGGACAGATTGGTATAGCGCTCCGGACTGATAAAGTTCCAGGAAGGATAACCAGCCATGCGGTACTCCTGCAAGTACACGGGATTGTAATGATTGAACTGATAATTGGTGCGGCCGCCTACCTCGTTAGCCGCAAACAATTGTACAAAATGCTTGCGGGCAAAGGTATTGTTGTATTCCAGCGAGTTGCGAACGGTATAATCCACCGCCCGGCCCATATCTTCTTTTAAAAAGCCCTGGTTGTATTCGGGCAGCACCATACCATTCTGGGTAGAAGCGGCGTTCAGCCAGTTATCGGCCCAGGAGCGGAAGGTGCCGGCACGGGCTTCGTCCATATTGTGCACCGAAGTATAGGACACCACCGCCGTTCCGGTATAACGAAACTTCCGCAAAAACGAATATTCAATACCAAACTGACCCCTGATATTGCCGTACATGTTGGTTTTGGTATTTTCTCTCAGCTCGCGGAGGATATTAAAGTTCTTGTAATTCAAATCGGAGTAATACGTAATATCGTTATTCAAATTGCGATAGGTCATATCGGCCGCATAGCTTC
>JAEVYV010000294.1 GCA_023392575.1 Bacteroidota bacterium
AATTACTGCTTTCCGCCGGATGGGCTCAAAAGGATTTTTGCGCCCTGAATTCCTCGCCGGCTTTTTTAATATAGTATTGAAAGTCGTACTCGCTGCTTAACAAGGCAAATTCGTAAGAAGGGCGGTACTTCAACATGAACTGGATGAGTGGCTCGCCATCCAGCCCGGTAAGTCGTTTCACCAGGCCTTTGTTGAACTTGTAATCAACAAATTTTTCCCGTTCCTGTTCCAGCAGCCGTTCCCGAAACTTCTCCATTGATTTGTTCTTTCGAAACTGAAAGAGGCGTATCAGCTCCTGTATGTCAATGCCGGCCCCCATGGCATTGACAGAGGTCATGCTTTCAAAATTGGGTCTTTTGAAATTAAAGGCCTTGGCATAGTCCTTCCGGTTTTGAAGGGAATCTTCTTTGTAAATGCGGCTGCGCACTTTGATCTCCTGCATCACATCCGTTTTTAACCGAAGGGCAATGTCGAACTGGGAGATGTCGGCAATTTTTAAAACGGCATACTTGGGCGTGGGCTTGCCCAAAAACGAAAACCAGATGGAATCTTTTTCGCCGACCTCCAACTGGTAACGGCCCAGGGAATCGGTCATGGTTCCCCGGCCGCTGGTGCTGAGCACCGTAACCGACTCGATGGGATAAATGCGTGAGCTGTCGTACACGGTTCCCTTTACCTTGTATTGGGCATGGGCACAGAAAGAAAGCAGTCCCAGAAAGAAAGCCAGAAAGAATTTGATATAACCGGTTCTGAGGTTCAAGTCAAGCTTTGAAGCAAGTAACAAAACAAAATCCAAATGCAATGGTAAAATGAAATTACTGCGTCAAGATCAGTTATTTTGGCGTTTAAACCACTATCATGCATCTGAATTTTGAGTTCAAGGCCCGGGCCCGGTTTATCCGCCCAAAAGAGCAAATTCTATTACAACATGCCCCACTTTTTATAGGAGAGGACCGGCAGCTGGATACGTATTTTCATGTGCCCCAGGGGCGGTTAAAACTGCGGGAGGGCAAGATAGAGAACGCCCTGATCCACTACCAGCGAAGCAATACCGCCGGCGCCAAGGAATCGAAGGTGTTGCTTTACCAGCACCAGCCCGATCCTTCTTTAAAACAGGTTCTGACAGCCGCCCTGGGGGTAAAAGTAGTGGTGGACAAACAAAGGCGGATTTATTTTATTGAGAATGTAAAATTTCATTTTGACGAAGTAAAGGAGCTGGGAAGTTTTGTGGAAGTGGAAGCCATTGACAAAGACGGCAGCATTGGCCTGGAAAAGCTAAAAGAACAATGTGCCCAATACATTGCCCTGCTGCAAATTGCCGAAGAAGATTTTGTCGCTGAATCGTACAGCGACCTGCTTATGGCAAAAAAATCCTCAACTAATTAACCAGCCGCAAAAACCCATCTGTATAAGTTGCTGAAATTGTTGTCGTTAATTTTTGGCATGTCTTTTTAAGCTAAGAATTAAAAGCCAGTCATGAAAAAAATTGTTTCAAACACTTTCGAACCGCAGGCCCAAAAAAGAAACGAAGACATTGCAATAGAAAGTCCGTTCAACCACAATGAAATCAAACATGTAAACGGTAATTATGCCGACCCTGAAGACGAAGAAGAGGAAGAAGACGATTTGGTATTGGGCGATGAAGACGAGCTGGAAGGAAACGAAGACGAATACGAAGTGGAATTAGATGATGTTGACCCTGATGAAGACGATTTTGACGAAGATGACCTGGTAATCGATACTGACGACATCGATGAAGACGAGGACGAAGAAGATGACCTGTGAAAACATTTAGGCGTTAAGAGCAATGGGTATCATATTCATTGCTCTTTCTTTTTGCCATAAGCCTCATCAGCGCTTGTGCATTTTGCAGCGCATAGCCGTAGACGTCGTTGTTAAAACCCACAACACATATCCCTGCTTTTATCCCCCCTTAGGCTTTTTTGCAAAGGACTTCTGTTCTTATCTAGATAAGAAGAAGCATAGAGTTGCTCCCGCCTGCGAAAACCATGTGAATGTCTGGGCCCTTATTGGTTCCCTGGGAGACGGTGCTAATATTCTCTTAAAGAAGCATGTCATACAACCCCTGGCCTGAGTTTTTCGTCCATAATTGGTTGCTAAACCTGTTTCAAAAATGAAGAACCTTTTTAAAAAACGCTCCCAGGCGCCGGTAAAGCAAAAACCCCTGCCTTCGTTACGCATGTGCTTGCTCATGGACCTGCTTGGTTGCGCCAGCTATATGCTTCCTTTTTTTGGCGAATTGTTTGACCTGGTCTGGGCGCCGGTATCCGCCCTGATTTACTGGCGGATGTTTGGCGGCATAAAGGGGCTTTTTGGCGGATCGATCAATTTTCTGGAGGAATTGTTACCCGGTTTCGACATCATTCCGACTTTTACAATCACCTGGCTGCTGCAATACTACAAACGCAGCAAAAACACCGTGGTGCTGCAAGCGCAGTAATCCACTCCCAATTGTAATTGCTTAGTACAAAATTGTCTGCCTGGTGCAGGCAATTTTTTTATCCCGACCGCATCATGATCTTTTGCATGCCCGTAAAAACGCTCCTCCAGATCAAGCCAAAAAACGACTGGGTGGTCAGCCGCACGTAGTGAACGTTTTGTGCGGTTCTTTCTATTCCATCGCTTCCGGGGTTGGCGGCATACACCAGGTAATGATTGATGGCCCGGGTGAGCAATTTTCGAGTAACCGCCTGACCGGTCTTTTCGTCCGTTTTGCGCAGCTCAATCAAAAGCCCCTCGTACTGCATGTGCACGTCCGCCACCGCCCCGAAATCTTCGGCCTTGATCCGGAAGTCCAGTGTGTTAATGGTTAGAGAAGGAATGGCTGTCTGGGCCAGGGCAACCGACAAGGCATTAAGTTGGGGGGCGGTGATGCTGCGTACCGACCCTGCCACATCGAAGCGGCCGCGGGGAGAATCCAGGTAAAATTTAAACACAGCCCTGATGGGACTGGAACCCAGTATCCGGCCTTCGGCTTCGGCGGTGCAAATGCTGTTTTGCCGGATGAGGGCAGAATCATTGGTCACGTTTTTTATGAACAGACTCAATGCGTTCAGGGTAAAGGTTCCTTCCTTTTTTGTTTGATCGCTTTTTTCGGTATGCGTGACCGTTCCGTTTTTCACCACCACATTTTTGATCCTGATGGTGGCACTGGCCTTGAGCAATTGCTGGTGCGGAAAGGTGCCGATTTTGGATTTGAACTGCCGCTCCTGGGTTTTGTCGATGTAAACATTTAACTGCGGCTGCTCCAGGATCAAACTATCGGCGGCCACCACGTTGTTGTGGATGAAGCGGTCCAGGTGGGTATTGGTCAGGCGTACTTTTGCAAACGCCACATAGTACAAACTGGCCTGCACGCCGTAGTACTTGTAAAAATCTTCTTTTTTAAGTGTGGGCTGCAGCTTAAAGCTGTCCATTTCCACCGTTTTGTTTTTGGAAGAATAGGTGATCCATTCTGCCTTCATTTTGTACGAAGAATCCGGCGTGCGGAATTTCAGATCGTGAACCCTTAAAAAAACGCTGCGGGCAAAACCAATCCGGTTGGTATCGGTGGCAGCGGCGCTGTCGATGCGAACCCCCTCAACCAGGGCATCAAAGCGGTCGAATTGCAGCTTCACCGACTCCGAGGTATCGGCATTTTTATAGAGCATTTTGATGCCCTCTAGTTTTATCCGGTGCACCGAAATGCTTTTAATGACGGGTTGCATGGCCTTCCACAAAGGCGGGTGGTCCTGTACAAGGTGGCGTTCTTCAATATGCCGCGAAAGCCGGATGTTGGCCTGGCGGGTCAGGATCTCTTCGATGCTTATTTTTCTGCCAAACAAAATAGAGATAAGCCCCACGCCTTTGATGTGGCCCTCCTGCAGGCTAAGCTGCATGGTGACGGCAGGAAGGGCCTTTTTTTGACGCAGCTCTTCGTAGCGGGTGCTGTCCACATCAATTTGCAGCTGGCGCACGGTTACATCGCCGCCAAACAAACTGGCATCCAGGCTGCCCAGGTTATAAGTATACAAACTATCGGAACCCTGGATGATCAGCGTGTGGAGCTTTTTCTTTAACGCGGGTACCAGAAAAAGATTGGCCAGAAAAACAATCCCAAACAAGGCCAGGAACAAAATGCCCAGGCCGATCAGCAAAAAACGTTTTTTCCGGGATGGTTGCACGGGCCGCATAACTCCAAAACATAAAAGCTATGCCATGGAGGCAGACGCAGCCGGCGCCTACTCTACTACAAAGCGGTAACCAATGCCTTTGATGGTGATGATTTCTATGGAAGGATCGCTTTTTAAATAATTACGCAGCTTGGTGATGTACACATCCAGGTTGCGGCTGTTGAAAAAAGAATCGCTGCCCCAAAGCAGGGTCAGTATTTCGCTGCGCTCCACAATTTTGTCCCGGTTTTCATACAAAAGCCGCAGCAATTCGCTTTCCCGGTAGGAAAGTTTGCGCTGCTCTTCGCCCTGGGACAAGATCTGTCTTTTGATGTTGAAGGTGTATTGGCCAAAACTCACTTCTTCCTGAGCGGCCGGTATTTCAAATTTGTTGCGCAAAACATTTTCAATGCGTACAATCAGCTCCTCTATACTGAAGGGCTTGCGTATGTAGTCGTTGGCGCCCAGCTTAAAGCCGTTTACCACATCACTGGTTTGCGATTTGGCGCTCAGGAAAATAATGGGCACCTGGGCGTCCTTTTCCCGGATCTCATCGGCGATGGAAAAACCGTCCTTATTGGGCAGCATAATAT
>JAEVYV010000016.1 GCA_023392575.1 Bacteroidota bacterium
CCCATGCCGCCAAACCAGGCTAACTCCTTCCCTGCCCCCGCCACAAAAAAGAGAAGGCCCACAATACAGCGCAATAAGAAAAGCGCAACAGCCAATAGTCGTGTGTTTGTTTCCATCAACAGCTTCATATATTCGGTATTTGATTATGGTAGTTAGAACGCACTTCCCTCTGTGGCCGGTAGCAAAGAACCGCGATGCCCACGGTGCTTGTTGTGATCTGCACCAACCGCAGCCGCAGCATCTCGGTGCGATCCCGGAAAATGGGCTTGCCCAAACCAATGGCCACAGGATTCACAAATAAATGATATTCGTCGATCAGCCCTTGCTGTATAAAGGAGGACACGATGCCGGCACCTCCGTACAACAATATGTCTTTTCCCGGCTGCTGTTTGAGCAGCCGGACTTCTTCTGCAATGTTACAGGCTACCCTGGCACGGTGCCATTCAACCGATGCTGCCGATCTTGAAAAGACGATCTTGGGTGTGTTGTTGATCCACTCCGCAGCCTCAATATCTTGAAGTTTGCTTTCGGGATTTCCGGCAACCGTTGGCCAGTACACGGCCATTCCCTCCGCCGTGTGGCGTCCTACCATAAAACTGTCGGCTGAAGCCGTTAACCTCCTTACGTAATCATTCAGCACATCGTCCCAATCGCATACCATCCAGTCCATTTCTCCATTGGGGCCGCTCACAAATCCATCCAGCGTCATTTGTATTTGTAGTTTCACCTTTCGCATTAGGGTTGTTTTACAGCCTGACGGTACAAAACTCCTATCAACTACGGAGATAAACGGGGGCAGAATACGGCAATTTCAGGGGTTGATTGCGACAGAAGATTCCTTTAGCTTTATGGCAGAAAAAACCGTCGGTCTTTTAAAGGTTTGACCTGCGCACACAGTATTTTTGATAGTGCATTTGAACAAGAACTGACTTTGCTTTTGTGGAAAAGGCCCTGATTGTACCGGGCCAAAGCGTTGCGAAAACTGACCATAAAAACCAATGATTTTTTAACCGGATCGTGACCTAAAACAACATCCAGATGAAACACATATCCATACTGATTCCCCAGGGCGATTGCAGCCTGGTAAACATTGAAGGTTCGCACCAGATTTTCAACGAAGTCAACTCCGTGTTGGCCCGCGCCGGCAAAGCCCCCATGTTCAAAGTGCAGTTGGTGGGCCTCCGGAAAGAAACCTCCATGAAAAAGGGCCTGTTCACCATTCACCCCGATGTGTTGATCCATGACCTTGACCGAACGGACCTGGTGATCATTCCCGCCATTTACGGCGACAAAAATCAAATTCTTGAAAACAACCAAGAGTTCCTTCCCTGGCTGATCAGGCAATACAAAGGCGGGGCAGCCATTGCCTCTTTGTGTATTGGTGTTTTTCTGCTAGCCGGAACGGGTTTGCTGAAAGGACGGAAATGTGCCACGCATTGGGTGGAAGCAGATAATTTCCGCAAAATGTTTCCAGATGTGGACCTGGTGCCCGATAAGATCATTACAGACGAACAAGGCATTTACACCAGCGGCGGCGCCTACTCGGGCCTTAATCTTTTGTTGTACCTGGTGGAAAAATTTGCCGGAAGGGAAATGGCCATTGTTTGCTCTAAGTTGTTTGAAATAGAAATTGAACGCAATGCCCAATCCCAGTTCATGATCTTTACTCCGCAAAAACAGCACGAAGATGAGGTGATTAAAAAAGCACAAGAGTACATTGAAAAAAACTATGAAGAAAAGATCACCGTGGACGATCTGGCCTCTATGCTTTCCATCAGCCGGCGCAACCTGGAGCGGCGCTTTAAGAAAGTGACCTACAACTCCATCGTAGAATACATGCAGCGGGTGCGCATTGAGGCGGCCAAACAAACCCTGGAACGGGCCCGGGAAAACGTGAATGAAGCTATGTACAAAGCCGGCTATACCGACATCAAAGCCTTTCGCACCACCTTTAAAAAACTCACCGGCTTATCACCACTGGAGTATAGAAATAAGTACAACCGGAATGGGGCTCTTGCGGAAAGCTAGATTGATGATGGCCGGTGCAAACCGCAAACAGGCCATAAGTGATTTCATGCTGCATAGAATTGTTACCATGCACAAGTGCAATCTGCCGGTAGCCGGAGGCAGTGCAGGAAGAACTAAAGAGCCCCCACAAGCCGGCTCATAAAAGCATCGTGCCCGGTTTCAAACCCAAAATTGTATAAACCTTCCCCAAATAAGTGTAACAGGGAGACCTGGCACGGGGAGTAGCTTTGCTCTATCAAATCATTTAAACAATTAATCATGAAATCAGAAATCAAATTGAATCAAAGCACTCCCGCCTCAAGCCAGCAAAAATGTAATCACGAGAATTGCAATTGTGCGAATTGTAATTGTGGCAGCAACTGTACCTGTAAAAACTGCGGAAGCAATTAATCACTACATCATAAGCCACTCTTTAAGGGTGGCTTTTTTCAATGACGATTATCAGAAAATCAACTTCCGATCCCTGGCTGCTGTTTTCCATTCACTTTTTACCGCTCCCTCTTCTATGATCAAGGCCCGTTCATACAAAGCACAGGTGGGACAAACATGGTACGGCAAACCATACAACACATCACCAACTTTATAGTGGTGCCCTTCCGGCGCCTGCAGCACCAAGTGTTCTTCGCTTTGGCCAATGGGTTGTAGCTCCGGCGCATTGATAAAGAACACCCGTTTTGATAACACGTTTTCCGCAGCAATGGATTTGTGCCCGAGGTCTGTACAAATTGTTCTTTCATCCGGCAGAGAAATAATGCGGCTGATGACCAGTGCAGCCGGAAGAAACGCCTGTTCTGAAAGGCTTTGCAGGTAACTGGCATCCCAGTAAATAAACGTGCCGGGACTGCATTCTACTTTTTCCCTTTGAAGGTGTATGGGAAATGTGGGCGAACCACCCGCCACAATGATTGGTTCGCCCATTCCCTTTTCCAGCAAAGTGTTTTTTAAGGCTTCTACTGCTGCAAACGCATCATTGCATCTTTCCTTTCTCAGTTCAAAATCTGCGTCGGCAAGATGCCCATCATAAGCGTGTAAACCCACTGGTTTTAGCCCTGGCAACTCCGTACACTGCAGGTATAGTTCAACCGCTTTTTCATCCGGCGAAATTCCGGTTCGGTTCATACCAATATTCAAATCCAGGTAAACAGGAATTTGCAAACCCAAAGCCTTTGCCTTTTCAGAAATAGATTTGGCAACAACACTGTCGTCCACAAGACAGGAAAATTTAGTGCCGGGATAGGTTTTGATCAAAGCAAGAAACCGGTCAACTTTTGGGCCAACGGGTTGATAGGCCAGCAACACATCTTCAGTCCCGCATTGGGCCAGCATCTCGGCTTCGGCAATGGTGGCACATTTAAACTTTTGAATCCCTGCTTCCATTAACAACCAGGCTGCTTCTTTTGCCTTATGGGTTTTGGCATGCGGACGCAACCGCTGCACATCGCCACTCATTGTCTTGAGCAACTCAATATTTTCTTTCACCCGGTTCAGGTAAATGACTAAAGCAGGGGAATCCACCTGATGGATGTCTTTTAGCAAATACCAGTTAGCATCTTGTTTCATAACGCCATTAATGAAGTTCAAACAGGGCTTCTATTTCCACCGGAATATTATCGGGCAACGAACTAAAGCCAACAGCACTGCGAACGCCAACGCCGTTTTCTTCGCCCCACACTTTGGCAAACAACTCGCTGCAGCCATTGATTACATAAGGATGTTTTTCAAACTCCGGCACACAATTAACCATGCCCAACACTTTGATCACCCGTTTTACCTTATCCAGGCTTCCCAGCTGTGTTCTGATGGTAGATAAAATAGCCAGGCCCACCTGCTGCGCTGCCCGCTTCCCACCTTCCTGGTCCATATCTTTTCCCACTTTACCAATGATCAGGCTTCGGTCGTTTTGCACCGTTCCATGTCCGGACACATACAAATGATTGCCTACGATCAGACAGGGCTTATAAACGCCCAGGGGTGTTGGCGGTGGCGGAAGCGTTAATCCTAACTGTGCAAATCTTTGTTCGGGTGTTTTGTTTTCCATGTATCAAATTGTTTAAAAAAGAAAATCCAAAAATAATACGCCGATCAATCCGGCAATGGAAACAATGGTTTCCATCAGCGACCAGGAACGCAGCGTATCTTTTATGCTAAGATTAAAATATTCTTTGAACATCCTGAAGCCGGCATCATTTACATGAGAGAACATAAGGCTTCCGGCGCCAATGGACAGAACCATTAAATTAGGATCGGTGTTGGTTTGCACCAACAAGGGAGCAATAATTCCCGCCGCGGTAAAACCCGCTACGGTTGCCGAACCAACGGCCACCCGGATGACAGCCGCGGTAAGCCATCCCAAAAATAGCGGCGACAGGGAAATGCCTTGTAACAGATCTGCAATTTGTTTGCTCACGCCGCTATCCACCAAAATTTGCTTTAAGGCTCCTGCGCCACCAATGATCAGCAGGATCATGGCAATTTCTTTCGCGGCCTCGCCGTACATGTTCATCACCTGTTTCATGTTGCGACCTTTTTTAAGTCCTAAAGAAAAGGTGGCTACTGCCAGAGCAATGATCATGACAATGGATGGCTGCGAAAAAAAAGAAACCACTTGCTGCGAACCGGAAGGCAACACAAAAGGAAGCAGGGCCGCCAGGGCAAACAGCACCACCGGCAGCAGAGCCACAAAAAAACTAATGAACACGCCGGGCAGTCGTCCTGCTGAGATATCAGCAGGCTGAAAGGTTTCCAAAGGAATGGAGGCAATGCTTTTCAGCCTTCTGGAAAACAAAGGGCCGGCAACAATGATGGTTGGAATGGCAATGATGATCCCATAGAACATCGTAGTGCTCAGGCTGGCGTTGAACTGGGTGACCAAAGCCGAAGGTGAAGGATGCGGCGGCAGAAAACCATGTGCTACCGACAGCGCCGCCAGCAACGGAATTCCTGTGGCTACCGCGGGTAGTTTGTATTGATACACGATGGAGAACACCAGCGGTATCATCAGCACAAAACCCGTATTGTAAAACAACGGAATGCCAATGATAAAACCCACCAGCGCCAGCGCCCAGTGGATATTTTTAATGCCTACTTTTTGCATGATGGTGGAAGTAATCTGTTGTGCAGCGCCTGTTTCGGCGATCAACTTGCCCAGCATGGCTCCCAACACAATGATGATCACATTCGCACCAAGGATGTCCCCTATTCCCTTTTCAACCGATTGGGTAACATTGGCCAAAGGAATACCCAGGGCCCATCCGGCCAACACACTAACCACCAAAAAGGCCAGGAAGGGATTGATCTTAAAACCGGCGATCAGAATAACCAGGAAAAGCAAAGCCAGAAAGACGATCAGTAACGACATGTTGGTGACGATTCGTGGAAGGCATAAGATAATGAATAATCGCAAGCAATTTGAAATGAAGCAATTTTCGCTTGCTGAGAGAGCATTTGCAAGAACGAACTGCATTCTGTAAGGAATAGTTGCTTGTCATGCCGGGAAGCAAAGCATTTGTGCATTTATAAAAATCTGTTTCTTGCGGGGCTGCGGGGAAATGCTTCGAAAAACTTTACGGTGGCAAAACACAGCGACCTTAGATTTTAAAAAAGATGACTATCTTGAATGCCGTCCATCATCATTTACACGTCAACCAAAACCAACCACATGCGCATTGTAAAAAACCAGAAACCGGCTGTTCTTGTATTGCTGATCTTTTCCATAGCCGCTTTCAGCAGTTGCCTCACTCCTAAAAAAATGGACAAGTTTGTGGCCAGCCAATACAGCAACCAACTTCCAAAAGCCCGGAAAATGAGGGCCGACATTGTGGTGTCATCGGCCGTTCGTTCTCCATCAAACGATATTTCTGCCACCACCAAAAAAACCAGTAATTTTTTACCGCTTATCGTTTACTGGCAATGCGATTACCGGCACACCTGCACCTTAAATCCAGCCATAGCCCTCAGCAGCTTTACCAACACCCTAAACACGCTGACCACCAAAGGCCTGGCCGACAAACTGAATGGCCAAAGACTGGAGCTGACCGTAGAGCAAATACCCATCGCTTTTTCTTTGGTGGAAAAGGCCCGCATGGTGTGGTTGCTGTATGCTTTTAGCTGGGGAAAGATTTACATGGAACCCGATTTCAAGGACCTGGTGGTTTCGTACAAACTGATCCAGGACGAAACCCCGGTAAAAACGGGCAAGATCTCTATAAAAGGCGATGCTCACAACAAGGGCTTGCGGTTTTTCCAGTCGTGGAAATCGGCCACATCGGAGCACCTGGCAGACTACAATGCCAACATTACGGCCATGAGCAGGGCTTTCGTGAACAAGTTGGTGGAAGAACTTTAACCCTTAGGTTTTTGGGCAGATGGCCAAGAAAAGTTATTGAAAGTACTTTCGCTCTGTGTCTTCCCGAACATATTCCTGCGGGCGGCACCCACTTTATTTGTCGGGTTGAACAAAAATATATTTAAAAAAAACGTAACTTAATATTGCGTATCAGCCTCTCTCCCGTTTGACTCCCGTTTATTTTGTGCCCTAAAGCAGCACTTAGGATCACCGTAACCGAAAGCAAAAAACTTTGTTTATGGTAATCAGCTATTTTCAAGCTTTAGCGGCATTTATTATGCTCTTTGCGGCAAACCCTTCAACTGTTTTTGCTCAATCTGCCGACGTTATTTTAATCAATGGAAAAGTATTTACCTCCGATACCGGACAACTTTATGTTCAAGCCTTAGCTATTAAGGGTAACAAGATTTTGGCGGTCTGAAGTAATACAGCAATAAACAAGCTGGCTACATCTAAAACAAAGAAAATTGACTTGCAGGGAAAAACAGTTGTTCCCGGTTTTAACGATGCCCATGATCATTTAGGCTGGCTTTCACCGGTTGGAGTTGGTTTTAGTTATACAGAAATGGATCCTGCCGGATTAAGCAAGGCTGTTGTATTGGATTCAATTTCAAGATTAGTAAAAATGGCTAAACCAAATCAATGGATCAGCGGTTGGATTGGCACAACAGTTCTTTATGACACCAGTATGAGGGTAGCACTGGACAGTATGGCGCCTGATAATCCAGTGGTGCTCCAAACTTGGTGGGGACATGGACTAGTAGCCAATAAAAAAGCTCTTGAGATATCAGGTATATCAGATGAAGATAAAAACCCGGTTGGTGGATGGTATGAAAGAGCGTCACCGACAGGAAAAATTACGGCTATACAGGAAAATGCCCAGTTGCCCATATGGAATGCCTGGTTTAGCTCTGATTACAAAGAGCAATTGAAAGGGATGCAAACTTATTCCCGGCTTCAATTGAGAAATGGTATAACTACCGTTCAGCAAATGAGCAGCACCTTTAGTGCAAAACAAAGCAAACTTTTTTTTGAAGCGGCTGGTCTGCATCAGCGTATTCGTGTAATTGCATGGCCACGCTACACCCTTTCCGGAAGTACATTGCAAGAATGGAATGTAAAAATCAACTCTTCTGCACCACTCGTCTATGTTTCTGGTATCAAATATTTGATTGACGGTGCTCCACTTGAGCAAAATTCGCTCAACAAAAAACCTTACAAAGAGGGCGGCAGTTGGCACGGCCGATTAGATTATCCTGCAGATACAATTGAACAGTTTTTAAAAGAAGCGCTTACAAGTAACCGGCAATTGATGCTGCACATAACCGGTGACAGCAGTTTGGCAATTGTCCTTGCCCTGATGAAACAATTAGCTGGGGGGGATGTGTGGAAAAGCAAGAGAGTTCGATTTGAACATAATCGAACGCCAGATATAACTGCATCAGAAGTAAACGACCTAAAAGAATTAGGCATATTGATGATGCATACGCCTAAATATTGTCAATCTAGCCCTGTTCGATCTTTTATAGAAAAGGGAATAACAGTGGGGATTTCACCAGACGGTACAACTAACCCTTTCTTTGACATCATGGTGATCACCAGCCAGCAGACCAATCCGGCTGAAAACATAAGCAGGGAGCAAGCCGTAATTGCTTACACTAAAACCAACGCCTACGCCGAGTTTAAAGAAAATGAAAAAGGAACGCTGGCAAAAGGGATGC
>JAEVYV010000029.1 GCA_023392575.1 Bacteroidota bacterium
CTGTCCATCACGGAGCAAAACAAACTGCCGTTTTGGAACGCCAACACCGATCTGGGTTTTATCTATGCCACACAGCCGGGGTCTACCGCTAAACTGGCCACTGCGCTGGCGGCGTTCAATAAATTGGGCATGGCTGCAGCCCAGAAAACGATTTTCATCAGGCCACAGGATTTGATCCGCATCAAAAGCGCCGAACCCGATGAGCCGGGCAACATCAACCTGGAAAGAGCCCTGGTCAAATCCAACAACTCTTTTTTTATCCGGCTGGCCAACGAAGAGCGGTTGCAGGAGGAAATGGCCACGGTGTATCTGCAAACCGGCATGTTTTTGCGGGGCGTGGGCGGTTATTTTTACGAACGGGATCCCAACAACCCACAACAGGAAGAAAGGTGGCGGGAATTGTGGCGCAAAACCGAGTTTACAAGCATCAAAAGCTACGATAAAAATGACATCCGTAAAACCAGGGGGAGGGGCGTTTCGGGAATGGCCTGGGGACAGGGCGAGCTCATTGCCACACCGGCTTCCATTGCGCGGCTGGCTGCCGGCATTGCCAACCACGGAGTTTTGATGCCGCACCGGTTTGTGCTGAAGATCAGCGATTCTTCTCTGGCCGTGAACCCGGGCTTACCCATTGCAAGGGATTCGCAATACGCCAACACCCTGTCGGCTTATATGTTGAGGCAAAGTGCCAATAAGGTGAAGGATCTGCGCATCCGTGTGGCCGGTAAAACCGGAACGCCGGAGCGAATATGGAAGGGCGAACGCATCAACGATGGCTGGTATGTTTTTTTTGCCCCAAAAGCAACGGGGCCAGGGCATGTGGTGGTTTGCGTTCGCATCGAAAAAGCCATTGGCTCCAGCGAAGCGGTAAAATTGGCCGGCAAGCATATTATTCCTAAGTTGCTGGAAAAGGGCTATATCAAAGGATTTGAGTAGAATAAATAAAAAGTAAAAATTCAAAATTCAAAAAGGTTACTCCAATTGCAGGACGCTTTTTTTACTTTTTACTTTTGACTTTATAGTACATGTAACTGTAAACGTTTAAACCATGTTCGACATTTTTAAAAAAGATACGCCGGATCAGCCCAGGGATGTAAAATCTCTTCGCGACAGCCTGCTGCAATTCATTAAAGAACAATTGCGCAAGGCCGAAGGCGGCGAAGGATCCAACATCAAGGGCCTGCAATTATTTATTGCCTCCACGGCCGAAGAAAAACACGTGTATGAGGCGGCTGTTTATTTTGGTGAGAACGACCGGTTTAAAAACGAGGAAGTGCAGCGTATTGCCGATGATTATGCCCTTGATCTGCCCGAACAGTGGAGTATGGAGATCAGCTTTGTCGACAGTTTGCCCGAAGAAGCCATGAAGATACCCGGCCTGGAGGCTGGGTTGTTCATTGCCACCCGGAAGAATGCCGTGCAAAGAACCGCCACCGCATTCTTGAAGGTCAGAATGGGCGAGGCCGAAAAAGCGCTGTACACCATTACGTCGCGCAGTGGAAAGATTTGCATTGGCAGGGAACGGAAGGTGCAGACGGCCGATGGGTTTTACCGGGAAAATCATATTGCCTTCCCGGAAAATAGTGAAAACAAAAGCAACCGATTTGTCAGCCGCCAGCATGCCCACATAGAGTTTGACAACGAATCGGGAAACTTTTTGTTATTTGCCGATGAGGGCGGGGTGCCGCCACGCAATAAAATAAAAATTCGTTCACAAAACGACGCCAACCCCGTGAAGCTGTATTCCACCCGGGTGGGGCATGCCTTAAAAGAAGGCGACCAAATCCTGCTGGGCGAATCGGCCCTGCTGGAATTCAGCTATTCGGCAGACGAAAAGAATTTATAGAATGGCAAGAGTGTTTACCATTACAGAAGGATTGGAAAATATGGGGGCGCTGAAAACCGGCGGCCAGGGCTCGGTGTACAAAGGAAAACGAACCGGCGAGATCATTACGGCGGTGAAATTGTTGCCCACACCCATCCACAGCGAAACCCTGGACGACAAGCATTTTACCGCTTTTCAAAACGAGGTCAACAAACTCAAAAAAGTCAATCAGGACCCCAACCCCAATGTGGTAAAAATATTGAGCTCGGGCATTACCGACACCGGTAATTTTCCCTTTATTGAAATGGAGTTCATTGAAGGACCCGATCTGGAAGAACTGCTAAAGCCGCCGCACGATCTTGTTTTTACCATAAAAGAAGCTATAAAAGTTGCGGAGCATTTATCCAATGCCCTGGCCCATTGTCATAAGGTGGATGTAAAACACGGCGATGTAAAGAGCAATAACGTAAAGTTCAATGTGCATTCCGGCAATTACATCTTGTTGGATTTTGGCATGGCCATGATGTCGGATGAACAGCGCCGCACCAGTCTGCGGCATGCCGGGGCTATTGAATTTATGGCCCCCGAGCAAAACGAAGGGAAAATTCTTTTTCAGACAGACATCTACAGCTTCGGCGTCATTTTGTTTGAACTGGTGGCCGGGGTGGTGCCCTTTCCTTTGCGGGATAGGGGCGAAACGTCCCGCAACATGGTGATGGTGGCCCACATGGAAAGCCCGGTGCCGGATCTGCTTTCCCTGCGCCGGCAGCACCTGCCCCCATCCTGGACCGATGAAAAAAAAGAGCGGGAAATGCAGGTGCCCGAATGGATTGTGCGGATGATCTACAAATGCCTGGAAAAAAAGCCGGAGGCCCGGTTTGTGAACGGCACGGAACTGCATAACTACATCATCTACCACAGTACCTCACCAGCCGCCAGCAACCGCATTGCCACCGATGCCCTCAACAGCCTGCAACAGGAAAACGAACAATTGCGCCGCGAAAACGCCCAATTGCAAAATGAGCTTTTTCAATACCAAAGGCGAACCAATCCTGCCAGCAGTGAGTTTGTGCCGGCCCCGCCGCCCAAAAAGAAAAGTTTTGCGGGGCTGATCCTGCTTTTCCTTTTGCTGGCCACCCTTACCAGCTTTTTGGCCTATACCATTTTTAAATCGGGCAACGACACCACGGAGCCTGCTGCCAGGCACGATACCTCCGCTTCGCGGCCGGTAAAGCAACGTCCCGTCATCGGGCAATATAAGGTGCAGTCGTCCCGGGCTTATTTTCACGACCAGCCCGATCCCGCATCCCGCCGGGGCGCCTACCTCATTCCGTCAAACGATGTGATTGCAGCGCAGGACGAGCGGAATGGATTTATTTACACAGAGTTCACCAACAGCAAAGGACAAACTTCCAAAGGCTGGGTGCAAAAATCAGATCTGATCACCCTGGACGAATGGAACCGCCGCGATTCGGCCGAGCAGGCCGTTCGCCTGAAACAGGAAGACATTAATTCTCAACTCCAGGAAGCAAGGAATTTTTTAGCGACGGGGCAGGTAAAAGAAGCCCTCTACATTTATGATTATCTGACCCAGCAGGGTGTGCCCGAAGCCATGTATCAATGGGGCAACCTGGCCTTGCAGCGAAAGAACGACAACATCAGTTGCAACGAAGGCTGGGGTTGGATCCAAAGGGCCAGCGACAAAGGCTATGTGCCCGCCAAAAGAACACTGGGCTTTTTATACCTCTTTGCCGATAATGATGAAGTGTTGCAGATCAACGAGTACGATAAATGCCAGTACGAACGCAATGTATTTAAGGGCACCCGGCTGCTGGCAGAGGCCATGCTGGCAGGCGACACCACAGCCAAGCGGCTTTTGGATGAACTGAACATGCAACAGCCCGATACCTCGGAAAGAGGCCGGCAATAAATAACGATCAATTATCTGTCTGGCGGATCAACGGGGACAGGAAACTCATCTTGGAACAGTCTTTGACGAAACATAAGCATGAAGGCAATCCTTGCTATAGTCATTGTGGGCATCATTGGATATTTTGTTTACGCTGCGGTGAAGCCGGATAAAAAACCTGCTGAAACCGGAACCCAAGAGGTTTATTATTATCCGAGGGCCAATGTATATTACGATGTGGGAACGGGCCAGTATGCCTACTTCGACACGGAGGCAAAAAGCTGGAAGTTGAGCAGGGATTTTAGTGAAGAGCAAAAACTTTCCCTGGGCGAAAAAGCCGTGATCACCCAACCTTCCTCTCCCGTATGGGAAAACAATGCACAGGACAAACTGATTTACAGCGTCAATGTCTATGTGTCTTCCAAGGAGCTTCGGCAAAAGTTTCAGGCCGATTCCATCAGCAGCTTGCCCCCGCCCAAGCCCGTAGCAGCGCCGGTAAAAGACACGCAGCAGGTGAAAAAGCCCGAAAAAGACAAGCCCAAAAGCGGTCTTCGAAAGTTTTTTGACAAGATTTTCAAAGGAAAAGAAAAAAACAGGGATTCCTAACCGTAAACCCGCTTCAGGCCTGCATTCTGGCTGCAAAAACGCCGTTCTGCTTCCCTTTGCAATTTCGCCGTTCCCGTTTAGCTATTGAAAACTTCTGCCGGCTTTTGGTCACAGTGAAAGTGGGCCGTTTTGGTGAGTTTTCATGGTTGGTTTATTTTTGGTGATTATTTCATCTATTCAAAACAAGCCAAAATGCAGAATACTATCGAGAAAGCTGATGGTAAACTGGGGATATTAATTCCTGGTTTAGGTGCTGTTGCTACTACTGTAATTGCCGGAGTTGAGGCCGTGAAAAAAGGCATTGCTCAACCCGTAGGTTCGTTAACCCAAATGGGCAATATTCGCCTGGGAAAAAGAACAGAGAATCGTTACCCCAAGATTAAAGATTTTGTGCCCCTTGCAGACCTGAACAATATTGTTTTTGGTGGCTGGGATGTGTACAGCGACAACGTGTTTGAAGCGGCCAGCACGGCCAAGGTGCTGGAACCCATGCTGTTGCATGCGGTAAAGTCTGAGCTGGAAGCCATTAAGCCCATGAAGGCTGTTTTTGACAAGAGCTATGTGTCCAACCTGGACGGAGATCATATCAAAGAAGCCGCCACCAAATGGGATCTGGCCAAGATGGCTATGGATGATATCGAAAACTTCCGCGAAGCCAACGATTGCGCAAGGGTTGTATTGGTGTGGTGCGGTTCTACTGAAAAATACATTGAGCCTTCTGCGGTTCATGAAACCGTTGAAAGCTTTGAAGCAGGCCTGAAAAACAACGATCCGGCCATTGCTCCTTCCATGATTTATGCCTATGCCGCCATTAAGCTGGGCGTTCCGTTTATGAACGGTGCACCCAACCTGAGCTGCGACATTCCTGCCCTGATCGATCTGGCGAAACAAACCAATACGCCTATCGGGGGCAAAGATTTCAAAACCGGTCAAACCCTGATGAAAACCATCCTGGCTCCCGGTTTACATGCCCGGGCTTTGGGGGTGAAGGGTTGGTTCTCATCCAACATCCTGGGTAACCGCGATGGCTATGTGCTGGATCATCCGGATAATTTCAAGACCAAAGAAGTTTCCAAACTCAGCGTTCTGGAAGATATTTTACAACCCGATATCAATCCAGAGCTGTACGGCGAGATCTATCATAAAGTACGGATCAACTATTATCCCCCACACGGCGACAACAAAGAAAGCTGGGATAATATTGACATTTTTGGCTGGCTGGGCTATCCCATGCAGATCAAGATCAACTTCCTGTGCCGCGATTCGATTTTGGCGGCGCCTATTGTGTTGGATCTGGCCCTCTTTGCCGATCTGGCCAAAAGAGCAGGCATGTCGGGCATTCAGGAGTGGTTGTCCTTCTACTTTAAATCACCGCAAACCGCACCGGGCTTGCGGCCAGAGCATGATATTTTCAAGCAACTGATCAAATTGCAAAACACGCTTCGTCATATGATGGGTGAAGACCTGATTACGCACCTGGGATTGGATTATTACCAGGATTTGGTTGAGGTGTTATGATGTTTGCGGCAAAGGCTATCTCCACGTGCCTGGGTATAGGGTACATCCAAAAAGGAGCGGGTACTGTGGCCGCTTTGGGCGGGTGCATTGCCTGGTATTTTATACAGGTGCGTGGAGTGGAAGCCTGGCTTACAGCCTTGGCCATACTGGCCTTATTCCTGATCGGTGTGTGGTCAGCTGCCCGGGTGGAAAAAGCCTGGGGCCACGATAGCAACAGGGTAGTCGTGGATGAATTACTGGGCATGTGCATCAGCCTTTTTCTGCTGCCGGTCACCTGGCAATACATTGCCGCGGCCTTTGTGCTCTTTCGTTTCTTTGATATTGTCAAACCGTTGTATATTAGAAAGGCGGAATCATGGCCGGGAGGATGGGGCGTCATGGCTGATGATTTGCTGGCAGGAATTTACAGTAATGTTTTGCTTCAGCTGATAGTTCAATCCGGATGGTTTTAAAAATACTAACTTTTGCCAAAGCCCAGATCGCCTCTTTGATCGCTTCGATCATTGATTATTGGTGCACGGTGGTGGCGGTGGAGCTTTTGGGCGTTTGGTATGTGTGGGCCAGTGCTATTGGTACCATCATCGGCGGCATCACCAATTTTTCTTTGGGCCGCAACTGGGTTTTCAGAAGGAAGGAAAAAGCCCGCCACACGCAAATGGTCCGCTACCTGATCGTATGGTCGGGGTATTTAGTTTTAACCACTTCGGGGGTCTTTCTGTTAACTCATTACACCAATTTGAATTATGTGATTTCTAAAGCCACGGTTTCTTTGGTAATGGCCGTTTCGTATAACTATCCCTTACAAAAGAAATTTGTTTTTAGATGAATGAAAACGAAAAATGAAAAACGAAAAGTGAAGAATGAAAAAAAGAAAACGACCAATGAAGCAAACGTATTTCCATTTTTCATTTTTCCTTTTCATTGTTTTACAGCTCCATGTTTATAAAATGACAGACCGCTTACAAAACGATTACTATGGAAACTAAGCCGATGCGAGCAAAGATGCAATTGGGAATTTATAAACTAATTGATCCTTTTGTAAAGCTGTTGATCAAACTGGGCCTCACGCCAAACATGGTGACGGTCATTGGCTTTATTTTGAATATTGGCGTGGCCGTGGTTTTTGTGGTGGGCGCCGAAAAAACCAACCGCGACGATCTATCCTACGTGGGATGGGCCGGGGCCTTGATCCTGTTTGCCGGTCTGTTTGATATGCTGGACGGGCAGGTGGCCCGCCTCGGCAAAATGGGCTCTTCCTTTGGTGCCCTGCTCGATTCGGTACTGGACCGCTACAGCGAACTGTTTATGTTTTTGGGCATTTGTTACTACCTGATTGCAAAGCACTATTTATTGTCTTCCCTTTTTGCCTTTGTTGGTTTGATCGGCTCCATGATGGTCAGCTATACCCGGGCCCGGGCCGAAGGGTTGGGCATTGAGTGCAAGGGCGGCCTCATGCAAAGGCCCGAACGCATTGTTTTGATTGGTACCACGGCATTGGCCTGCGGCATCGCCTCTATGTACATCGGCGGCGATTATAAATTGTACATCAAGGGCATCAAATACCATGTGTTTGAAACCATGTCCATCTTTACCCTGCCCCTGGCTGTTCTGGCGGTGCTGACCAACCTTACGGCCTTCCGCCGGCTGATGGATGCCAAAGCGGCGCTGGACGCAAAAGATAGATTGAAAACGAAGGTCAGGGCTTGAGGTTGGGTCGGCAATGACTGCGGCGGTGACGGGGTGCTGGATTGTTCGTGAGGGAACAAGGATCAGCAAACAATTCTTTCGGCACCATCCGGCTTCTTTGCACTGTGGTAACGCATTGTAGCCAGTATAGCTTTACTTTTGCTCGTTGTTAAAATAAACCCAGAAATATTTCAGATGGAAAGTGAAGTGGAGGAAAAACGTATTACGGAGCCTAAGGTTTTGGCTGCCGCATCTTCCCTGTTCTCGCCTGCAAGCATCCGGATGGCACTTTTGGCTTCGGGGCTTTATCTCTTGATTTCTTACTTTCTGATAGGCTTTAAGACCGACCAGTTACTGCTGATTTTTATTTTTAACTCGCTGTATTTTGCCAGCCGCACCACCCGAAGGTTCATTACCGGCTTTTCCATCTTCATTGTGTACTGGATCATTTTCGACTACATGAAGGCCTTTCCCAATTACCGGTACAATTCGGTGCACGTTGAATCGCTTTACCAGTTGGAAAAAAACCTGTTCGGCTTTACCTGGAACAACGCCACAGTAACACCCAACGAGTTTTTTGCCCTTCATCACAACACTTTTGCCGATGTGCTGAGCGGCATTTTTTATTTGTGCTGGATACCGGTACCGCTTTTGTTTGCCGGAATTATGTTCTTTAAAAACCGGAAGTATTTTTTTTACTTCTCGCTGAGCTTTTTTTTGGTCAACCTCATTGGCTTTGTGGGTTATTATGTGTACCCCGCCGCCCCGCCCTGGTACGTGGCGCAAAATGGTTTTGACTTTATTGCCGCCACGCCGGGCAATACAGCCGGTCTGGCCCGCTTCGATGCTTTTTTTGGTACGGGCATTTTTGCCGGTATTTACAGCAAAAGCTCCAATGTATTTGCCGCCATGCCTTCCCTGCACGCTGCCTACATGTTCGTTGTGGTGTATTACAGCATCAAAAGCGGAATGAAAAAAATCTACACCGTTCTTTTTGGTTTCATCATGTTGGGCATCTGGTTTTCGGCCGTATACAGCAGCCACCATTATATACTCGATGTTTTGGCCGGCATTGCCTGCGCCATTGCCGGGGTGGTCTTATTTGGCTATTTTGCCCGTTCCGCCGCCGGAAAAAGGTTGGTGAATGGTTTGATTAGGGCTACAGAGAAATGATTGGTGGAAGAAGCAAGTCGGTTTTTACGGAGGCACATAATTTTTTTGTGCTTAGCTGAATTGCTGCTGTCACCGCCTGTTGTGTCACTCACTTGTACGCTTTGTAATTCTATGCAGCATGGTGGTTGCTGCACTTCTGTTTTCTTACCTTCCTGATTCTGCAATTCACAGATGCTTCCTTCTCCCGAGATTTCGGAAAGCATGACAAGTCAGAGTCTTTCTTATAGTCGTCATCCTAATAATTGTAAAACCTGCAGACTGTAAACGTCATCCCGAGGCATGAGAGATCTGTGGATGGAATCATCCGAGATTTTGAAGACCTCGGAGGTTTCAAAGCCTCCAAGGTCTTGTTGCAAGGAATTGTTGCCGTACAAGTGAGTGACACAAAAGAAGCTTAATAGCACCACTGAAGCCGGCAGCCAAATAAAAGCCTGGCTATAGAAACTAAGGCAGGCAAAGACAACAGCTTTTTTTCAATAATCAGCCCACCGCTTTACCCAAGCTGTATCAAACACTCCGTTCTCCAATATGGTTCAACCAAACCCCACAAACAAAACTTTTTTTCCCTCACAATTTTCCCCTGCGCCATTAAAATCTTTTCAATAACTTTCAAACCAATTTATTTTATACCCACACCACCTTTTTGCTATGGGAGATTTTCAGATCAAAGTTCAGCCAAAAACATACGATGCGGTCATTGTAGGTTCGGGTGCCGGCGGCGGCATGGCGGCTTATATACTGGCCAATGCAGGATTAAGCGTAGCCCTGATGGAAGCTGGTCCTAATTACGATCCGGCAAAAAACGTAACCCAGTTAAAATGGTCGTACGAATCGCCGCGAAGGGGTGCCAGCACTAAGTTTCGGCCCTTTGGCGATTTTGACGCCTGCTATTGGGGATGGGAAATTGACGGCGAGCCTTATACCAAAGCAGAAGGCACCAAGTGGGACTGGTGGCGGGCCCGCATGCTGGGCGGAAGAACCAATCACTGGGGCCGTATTTCGCTTCGCTTTGGTCCCAAAGATTTTAAAAGAAAAAGCATTGACGGCCTGGGCGAGGACTGGCCCATTGGCTACGAAGACATAAAACCCTATTACGACAGGGTGGATAAACTCATTGGCGTGTTTGGAACAAACGAAGGTTTGGAAAACGATCCCGATGGGATTTTTTTGCCGCCGCCTAAGCCCCGCCTGCACGAACTGTTTATTAAAAAAGCAGCTACACAAGCCGGGGTGAATGTGATTCCTTCGCGCCTTTCCATTCTCACCCAAAAACTAAACGACCAACGGGGTGCCTGCTTTTTTTGCGGGCAGTGCAACCGGGGGTGCCAGGTATATGCCGATTTTTCTTCTTCCTCGGTTTTGGTAAAACCGGCCCTGGCCACCGGCAAGGTAGACCTGTACGATAATGCCATGGTGCGGGAAGTGCTGACGAATAAAGAAGGCCTGGCCACCGGTGTTTCCTACATCAACAAAACAGACATGCAGGAATACCAAGTGAAAGGTAGAACCGTGATCCTGGCTGCCAGCGCCTGCGAGTCTTCACGATTGTTGCTGAATTCCAAATCGGCCCGCCATCCCAATGGACTGGCCAACTCCAGCAATGTGGTGGGTAAATATCTGCACGACTCCACCGGTGCTGCCATGGGTGGCATATTGCCACAGTTGTTTGACCGCAAGCGCTACAACGAAGACGGCGTGGGCGGCATGCACGTGTATTCGCCCTGGTGGCTGGATAATAAGAAACTGGACTTCCCCAGAGGCTATCATATTGAGTACTGGGGCGGTATGGGAATGCCCGCCTATGGCTTTAGCTGGGGCATGGAAAACCTGAATGGAAAATACCTGGTGAAGGGCCAGCAGAAAGAAGCCGGCGGTTATGGTAAATCGCTGAAAGAAGACTACCGTTTCTTTTACGGCGCCGGCGTAGGTATGGCCGGAAGGGGAGAAGCCATTCCAAGAGAAGATAATTATTGCGAAATTGATCCCAATGTCGTGGACAAATATGGTATTCCGGTGCTGCGCTTTAATGTAAAATGGAGCGACTACGAGATCAAGCAGGCCAAGCACATGAAGGAAACCTTTAAGGAGATCATGCACAACATGGGCGCCGTGGTAACCTGGGGCGGCAACGACGATGAAAAAAATGATTACGGACTGGAACCACCGGGGAAGATCATTCACGAAGGCGGTACGGCACGCATGGGTAACGACCCCAAACGTTCCGCATTGAACAAATACAACCAGGCACATGACTGTAAAAACCTGTTTGTAATGGATGGCGCTGCCTTTGTTTCCCAAGCCGATAAAAACATCACCTGGACCATCCTGGCCCTGGCCATGAGAGCTTCGGAATACCTGGTGGATGAAATGAAGAAGAACAATATTTAATCGTGAAACGTGAGACGGCAGACGTGAACATAAGAAACACTTGATTGCTAACGATCGTTAGATAGGTTGTGATTAAGGGAATGCCAAATTCACGATTCACAATTGACCATTCACGAATTTGTAAACTTGTGAACTCGTAAACCGATAAAAATGGATAGAAGAGAATCCCTCAAACTGATTGCCTGGAGCACGGTCTCTACCAGCCTGATACTGGATGCCTGTAAGACCAAGGACAAGGCCGATGAAAAAGCAGCCGTAAAAGAAAATCCTGCTTCTGCCGTTGACCGCATGGCAGAAGAAAAGGAATTAGAGGAAAAACTCAACGCCTACAAATTTTTCAACGAACACGAAATGGCTACCATTGCTGTTCTTTCTGATATTATCATTCCCCGCGACGAAGTGTCGGGCAGCGCCACCGATGCCAAAGTGCCTGACTTTATTGAGTTTATGGTAAAGGATAAGCCCGAGCTGCAAACACCCATGCGGGGCGGGTTGCGCTGGCTGGATATGCAAATGGCCAAGCAACACGGCAAATCGTTTAAAGATTGTACGGGGCAACAGCAGATTGCCATGGTAGATGCCATTGCCTATCCCAAAAAAGCAGCCCCGGAAATGAAACAGGGTGTTAGCTTTTTTAACCTGATGCGCAATCTGACAGCCTCAGGTTTTTACACCTCCGAAATAGGTATCAAGGACATGGGCTATGTTGGTAACAAGCCCAATCAATGGAATGGGGTGCCGGACGAAGTGCTGAAGCAATACGGGCTGGCCTATAGTGATAAGGAATTGAAGGAGTGTGTGAGCTTTGGATGATTGGCAGATGGATTAAAATTTTTGAAGGCAGCGTGGCTGCCTTTTTTGTTTGGTGTCATTAGGGCCTGAAACTCTGTTCGCTTCGTTCACACTGAAATTAGTGCGGGTGCTGTATTCGGTGGTCCCCCGTTTGCGCCAAGCCCACTGTCAGGACAGTGCCTGTTATTTTGCACGTTTGTATATTTTCAGCAAGACGCTTTCTCTATTGCGGACATGCCGTTCCAATTCCTTCACGTCAGCTTTTGACACTTTTGCCCAACCGTGATAATAGTCATAGAGCCAAATGTCTTCTGAGTTGGATGAAGTCCCTACATGGATGAAACCTTGACTACCATCCTTTTTATCATAGTAGAAACCCGAATTGAAGTCCAGTTCTTTTACACCTTTTGGAAAAATCTCCTTCTCTGGTTCCTTCACTGCTTTCCAATAATCTTGGTAATACTTGATTTGTTCCCCAAGTCTAATTTCTCTTCCCGTTAAACGGCGATAATAACTTGTTAGTATTATGGCCGCCATATCATCCGGATGATAAATGCCTGCGTCATTAAAAAAGGCTGAAAGTCTTGAACCGCTCCAAAAACCCAATGGTTTCTAATCCACATTCCGATCCCCAAATGTGTGTCAGTAATAAAGCCTTTTTCACCCTGAGTGAACATTGCTTTTTTGATGCTGTCCGGCAAAATTTTGTCGAGCTGAACAAAGCAGTCTTCAAGGTCTTTGGGAATGTAAGCGGTATCCGAAACCTGCTCCGACGGGTCAATGAGTTGGGCTTGTCCGCAAGCCGTAAAAAAATGTCCAAATAAAAGGAACAGTATCTGTAGGGAAACTTTCATAGCGTTGTGCCAACGGTTTTGGTTTTTCTACAGTGGCGGAAGTTCAGGTTCTTGTTGTTTGGGTAGTGGTACATTGTTCAATAAGAATTTGGAAGTTGGTATACTGGCTTCAGCCGTCCTTGTAGAAACCACCATGTTGGCAGATGTTTTTCGTTGGGTAACATCATTGTGTGCTTACGCCTTCAATGATACTGAAAGGCGACATCGTGGGGACAATCCGCGTCAATTCAAATCCTGCTTTATCAAGCAGTTCTTTATACTCCTTTTCTGTTCGTTCACATCCCGGTAAATATTGCAACATCTGCAGATCAAGAAATTTGGCAGGAGAAGGTTTATTGCCTTCCGGCACTATCATTTCAACAATCAGTACTTTGCCGCCCTCTTTCATGGCGCTGCGGCAGTTTTTCAGTATGGTGATGCATTGTTCGTCGTTCCAATCATGAATGATGTGTTTCATGATATAGGCATCTCCTCCTTTAGGAACGCTGTCAAAGAAATTGCCGCCAACCCGTTCACACCGTTGGGCAACACCATGCTCCTTCAACAATTTTTCAGCTTCTGAAACGACGGCCGGCATATCGTACAGAACCCCTCTTATCCCGGAGTATTTTTCCAGAATTGAGGCCAGCAAAAACCCATGCCCACCGCCAACATCCACCAATGTAGAAACCGTTGAGAAATCGTAGGCGTTCACAACGGCCACGCTGCTAAAAGCACTGTTGCTCGTCATAGCATCATTAAATTGTTTTCCCTCTCTTTCGTGCGTCCAGAAATAGTCAAACGAAGACATGCCATGCACTTTGTCAAAGGACGGCTTTCCGGTTTTTACACTGTAGGTCAGTTCTGCCCATGTTTGATACTGCCAATCCGTTGTGATCATTTCTGCAAAAGCCCGCAGGCTTCCGGGGGCATTACTCAGCAAGGGTTCCGCTAACGGCGTCAGGGAAAAGCGTTTTTCCTCGTCTTCAGAAAACACGCCAACGCTGGCGCAGGCTCTCAATACACGATACAGGGAACGTGCATGGGCATTTGTTTGCCTGGCCAATTCTTCGGCTGTTTTGGGACCTTGTTCCAAAAGATCGGCAATGTGGAGTTCGGCAGCCACGCCAATGGCACGAGACGCAGCGAATCCAAACAACATCTGCATCAGTTGGACGGGCGGGGATGTTGGTTGCATAATTATATGGGTTTAGCTGCTAAGTAAGTTACAATTAAAACTTATCTGATTTCAAATACTTTTAGCCTTAAAGAACCTATAAAACCTCAAGTTGAAAATGTGTTTGTCTGATTCCTTCAAAGGGAAGGTGGCTCTGTGGGCTTCCAAACTTGAACATCGGAGAGGGTTATACTAGGTTTGATCAGTGCCGGTAGAAGCATAGAGGTACATCGTTGTACTGTCAGCTGTTTCCATGTGGTTGGCACATCCATTCTAGTCTACAGTCATGCGGTTTTTTTAGTCGCGTTTACTTTAAAAAAATGCATAATACTTCAAAAAATCAATTGGTTTGCTGAAATAATCCGCATCTTTTATCGGCCACCTGCATTTTTATGCAACATTTGCTTTACATTTAGCACCACAAAAAAACTAACGATTCTTAATACCCGGTAAAACTAACGATGCTTATTGCACGACAAAACTAACGATGCTTAAAAAGGAAAGGCAGGCATATATTCTGCAGCAGCTCAACCTGCACAATAAAATATTGGCGTCTTCGCTTAGCCAGGACATACGAGTGTCCGAGGATACCATTCGGCGTGACTTGCTTGAACTTGCTGATGAAGGAAAGCTGATAAAAGTACACGGAGGGGCACTTTCTCATTCTTTCGGCCGTGTACATATGCCCAGTAATGACGTTTATTCCCAACAACACAAGCGTAAGATTGCCCTGAAAGCCATCGATCTCATTAAAGACGGGATGTTTGTTTTGACCTCCGGAGGAACCACGATTGTGGAGATGGCCCGGTTGCTCCCCCCAGGTCTGAAAGCCACTTTCATATCAGGCAGTATTGCCGCTATAGTGGAATACCTGGAGCATCCTCAAATTGAAGTGATTCTTATAGGCGATAAAATTTCCAAAAATTCAAAAATCACGGTTGGTACCGATGCCATTGCCAAAGTAAAGCGGATAAGGGCGGATATCTGTTTTTTGGGCGTCAATGCCATAGACCTGCAACATGGCATTACCGATAATGACTGGGAAGTAGTGCAATTGAAACAAGCCATGATCGAAACATCACAGCGGGTGGTATGCCTTAGCATCGCCGAAAAGATCAATAGTTGCCAGCCGATTAAAGTTTGTGACCTGGATAAGGTGGATTTATTGATTACCGAATTGGCCTCTGATGATCCTTTACTTGAACCTTATGCCAAAGCAGGCATTCAAATCTTATGACCGAAGCGCTTTTATGATAACCACTAACTTTTACTTTAATTAAAACAGAATGAAAAAATGAGAAAATTAACACAACGGGTAACATTGTTAGCCTTCTTGTTTGCGTGTTGCACGTTCTACGGCAATGCGCAAATAAGGACCATCACAGGTAACGTTTTTGATGAGAAAAACAATCCTATAGCTGGAGTAACCGTCTCCGTTAGGGGAACAGCTACCGCAACCACTACTGGTGAGAATGGCTCATTTTCTATAAATGCGGCCAGTACGAATGAGTTGGTTTTTACGCACGTTAGCTTTGAAACCAAAACGGTCCGGGTTGGATCCGGGTCGTCTTTAAAAGTTGCACTGGCCCCAAAAGGAGGCTCGCTGGGTGAGGTAGTAATTACTGCCGAATTTGGAATGAAGCGTGTCGCCAGATCCGTGGGCTCGTCCGTTCAGGTAGTGGATGGTGCTACCATTGCTGAATCGGGAAGAGAGAGCTTCATTACGGCTCTTGCCGGAAGGGTTCCCGGTTTAAATGTTACGGCTACCAGTGGAACGCCAGGTGCTTCGAACACCGTTGTGTTACGGAACCTGACCTCCATTTCTGGTAACAACCAGCCCTTGTATGTAGTTGATGGTATCCCCATGAACAACTCTTCCTTCAATCCAGTGGGAATGGCTGGAGCAGAGACCTATTCGGTAAGAAACATGGACTACTCTTCCCGTGGTGACGATTTCAACCCGGAAGACATTGAGTCGGTTACCGTTTTGAAAGGCGCCGCAGCGGCCGCCCTGTATGGTTCCGACGCTTCGAACGGCGCGATCATCATCACCACAAAAAAAGGTCGTAGTTCAAGTGGAAGAGGAAGAGTTTCGTACAACAACTCTTTCAAATTTGACAAAGCCTACGGCTGGCCCGAGCAGCAAACGAAGTATGGAAATGGCAACTATGGTACGACCAACTTTTACAATACCTCTAAATTCGGAGCGGAATATCCGGCAGGAACCAAGATATACGATAATGTTGCCGCCATTTTGCAAACCGGCTTTACGCAAAGACACAATTTATCCGTTGAGGCGGGTTCAGACAGAGCCACGATCAGGGGAGGTGTTTCTCTTTTAAGCCAGGAAGGCGTCATCAAAACAACGGATTACGATCGTTTAAACTTAAGCTTGACCGGCCAGGCGAAAATAACTGAGTGGTTAAAGTTTGAAGGTTCCATGCAGTTCACCCGCACCGAAAACAACAAAGTAATGCGGGGCTCGGAAGGGCCTTTGTACCGGGCCATGCTTTGGCCATTGGTCGATGATATGTCGGTCTATGAGACAGTGGATGGTTTTATAAGAAAACCAGACTCCTACCTGGACTTTGATTTATTAAACCCTTTATTTGCAATGAATAAGAATCTGAATTTCGACCGGTCGAACAGGTTCTTATCGAATGTTAAGTTTACGGTATCTCCAATTAAAAATGTATTCCTGGTTGGACAAGTTGGCTGGGATGTCGGTACGCAAACCTTCCAAAACTCCTGGCACCCCTATTATGCCGCCAGAAATGCCGGGTTGGGCAGGTATGACATCGTTCAGGCAAATTTCTCTGATCCTACCGTTAATATCATTGGGGGGTATAACACCAAATTCCTGAACGATAAATTGACATTTGACGCCCAGGTGGGGTATCACCAGTTGGAAAACGGGGTCATCAGGCAGGCAACGTACGGCTCCAAGTTTGTGATCCCGGACTTTCAGTCTATTAACAATACCGATCCGACTACCATTACTTCCAATCAAAGAAATACAAAGCGCAGAATACAGGCTGTCTCCAGCCAGTTGCAGTTTGGGTATAACAACTTGGCTTTTGTTGCGCTCAGAGCTCGTAATGACTGGTCTTCTACCTTACCGGTACAAAACAACTCTTATTTTTATCCGGCCGTTGAAGCTTCCGTTGTTTTATCTGACTTAGACTTTATCAAATACATCCCCGCGGTTAACTACCTTAAATTAAGAGGTTCGATCGCCCAGGTAGGTAAAGATGCTAGCCCATTGGAGATTGACCCACAGTTAGAGGTCATGACATCAACCGGCGGTGGGTTCCGGTATGGATTTACCGGACCGAACCCAAGGTTGCGTCCGGAGATGACAACGGCCCGTGAGGTTGGTATTGATGCTCGCTTTTTGAAAAATCGCCTCAATGCTTCGTTTACTATATTTAGCACCTATAACGAAGATCAAATCGTAAAAGGATTCCGTTTAAGTTATGCGACCGGATTCGTGTTGAACAACATGAACGTAGGTACGTTCAAAACCAGGGGCTGGGAAGCTAGTATTGACGGGGATATCATTAAAAACCCCGGCGGCCTTACCTGGAACGTAGGCGTTAATGCCTCCCGCGGCACATCGAAAGTCGTTTTCTTGCCCGAAAATGTTTCGGAATACTACTCCGCCTATAGCTGGAATTCAGGAAACATACGCAACGGTATTATGCGCGGCTACCCGATTACGACAATGACCGGGCTGGCCTTCCTGCGCAATGACGCAGGCCAGGTTTTAATTTCTCCCTCAACCGGACTCCCCCTTGTAAGTGATGTATGGTCGGTAATGGGAGACAGGGAACCGAAATTACGTTTTGGCGGTATGACCAGCCTAAGCTATAAAGGCATGCGCTTGTCAGCCCTGTTTTCCGGAAGATATAAAGCGACGGTTGTAAACGGTACAAAACGCTCGATGTTCACCACAGGAAACAGCTGGGAGTCTGTAGAATACCGGGAAAGAGGCGCTGTTGTGTTTAACGGCGTATTGAGAGATGGGAATGAAAACTCCAAAACCCCCACCATTAATTCGATTGGCGTAGATGCAGGCCTGGCCGCTGCCGCCATATATGGCGGTGGTGACGAAAACTGGCTGGAAAAGAATGTGAACTACCTCCGTTTGCAGGAACTAAGGTTATCATATGCTCTTCCTAAAAAGCTTTTGTCCAGGACACGCATCATCTCTGATATGAGTCTTTTCCTGGTAGGGAATGACTTTTTTACCTGGACGAACTACTCTGGCATTGATGCCGTAGGTAATACCGTATCGGCAGCAGCAGGCGGCGTCGGTGGTGAAGGATACGATATGTTTTCTATCCCCAACCCGCGTGGAATTACCTTCGGAATCAGCCTAACTTTAAATTAAACGAATTATGAGAAAGACTATATTATTATTCGCAGTCCCTTTACTGCTATTGGCAGCGGGATGTAAAAAATACCTGGATGTCAACAAAAACACGGATGCTCCAGATTACATAGAAGCGCACCTTTATCTAGCCGGCATTCAGCAAGCCTACGAAGGGTTTTACTGGGACATCCGGGCATTGGGCCCGCTGACCCAAATGATGGGAACAACCAGCTATACCAGTTTTGCCAACCATTACTACACTTTGGGCAGTGATGCCGGGGGAGAAATATGGCGCAGCGTATACTGGCTGCAGGGAATGAACCTGGAGAACATGATCAACCAGTCTATGGCTGCCGAAAACTGGACATTAGCCGGTATCGGGTATGCCATGAAAGCCTTCTCCTGGGATATCATGACCAAAGTACACGGCGACTTACCGATGAAGCAGGCCTTTGTGCCCGATCGTTTATCGCACGACTATGAATACCAGGATGAGATTTATCCGCAGGTAAGAGAATGGGCCTACAAAGCCATTGAGTTGCTGGAGAAACAGGACAATACGAACTATGGAACGAAAATCACCGCCAACGATTATATCTATGGCGGCGACAAGGCCAAATGGATCAAGTTTGCTTATGCGGTGATCGTAAAAAACCTGGCTTCTTTAACCAATAAAACCGATTTCAAAACAAAATATGCACAGGAGTTGATCGATGCTGCCGGCAAATCATTCCAGACATCTGCTGATGATGCCGTATTGAAAATTGCCGGAGGCTCCCAGTCAGCGCCCTATTCCGCGTATAACAATTTCTGGGGTACCGCCAGGGCTAACCTGTCGTACTCATATTTCCAGCATGACTATGCCGTACAGGTATTTACCGGCACAGTTCCGAAGTATGACGAAAGCACCGGGGATAAATATCCGGTTACGGGTAGCCAGTTCTCTCCGCATGAAATTGCGGCCAGGCAAATCGTCACCGATACCCTGGTAAACGCTCCAGGGCACTTTGATCCCCGGGTGGCGGTAAAGCTGTCGACCACCAGCAACCCGAACTATTTAAACATTGGCCATGTAGACAGTGTTAAAAAATACATCTACCGTGGCGGCTCCTTTACCAGTACGTCAGGGCCGATCGGAACAGCTCCTTCCTTTTATGGAAGAAACGTTAGCGCTACCTTCACTGGGGCCGTACATGATGGTATCGGTAAGTGGATCTACAGGGACAACGCACCTTACATTTTAACCACGGCCGCGGAAATCAAATTCTGCCTGGCAGAGGCGTACTGGAAAATGGACCAACCCGGCCAGGCCTTTGAGGCCATTAAGGATGGGG